>NZ_CAXGSH010000078.1:0-19826 GCF_964012375.1 uncultured Salinisphaera sp. | reverse complement strand
CGCTACGCTCTCACTTCCTTGTCAATCGCGCGCAAAGCACGCCGGCGCGACCGTGGCAGGTTGGGCAGAGCTTCCCTAGATATTGAGGCTGAACATCGACAGCTTCTGAATATCGGTAAACGTCTTCTGCGAAAACTGCAGCGCCACCTGGGCCAGGCTGTAGTCCGAGTAGGCAGACATGTAGTCGAGATCCTCGAGCTGTGAGCGCGTCGTGTCGTAGTTGAGTCCGCGCGCTGCGCCGACCGTGTCGAGGGTATCCAGCTCGTTGAGCCGAGAGCCCAGCGACGCACGCACCGTCAGTACGTTGTCGAGCGAGTTGGCCACCTTGCGATGGGCGCTATTCAAACCGTTTTCCAGCGCTGCGCGCGAGGCCGGGGTATCGGTTCCGGTCTTGAGGACGTTGATCACATCGGTCAGCGTATTGAGGATGTTGTTGTCCTCTTCGCGGTCGCGCGCAAAGGTAAAGCCGTCACCGCTGACGGGGCTGCCCTTGATGGTGACGCGCATGCTCTCGCCCAGTTCGATGGGCTCGCCGGCGACATAGGGCTGGTCGGCAACCAGGGTCTGGCCGGTGCTGGCATTGGCAACGCTATAGCGCGTTTCGCCGTTCGTTTCACTGAAGCTGATACGGAATTCGTCGCCAAAGTCGGCGCTACTCGCATCGGCCACGTTGATCGAGCCAAACACACCCGTGCCCCCGTTGCCGGCATCGGCCGTGCCTACGTACTGGGCACTGTCGGCGACCGAGGCGAACACGCGGCTGCCGGTATCGTTGATCGCCATCATGCGGGAGGCGTCCACCCGCAGGTTCTGCAGGCCCTCATCGCCCTGATAGCTCACACGCCCGCCGGACTCGACAAACGGCGTCCTGTCGCCGTCATGTCCCGCGAAGATGAAGCGGCCATTACCGTCCTGAGCGTTGGCACTACCGAGCATCTGGGCGTAAATGCCTTCAAGCTCGGTCGCAATCGAGTTGCGGTCGGCATCGCTGAGCGTACCGTTACCGGCCTTCACCAGCTGCGGCGTGACCGCCTGCAGCGCCCGGGTCACCTGATCGAGCTGCGTTTCCTCCGCCGAAATACTGCGACGGGCGGCGGTACGACTGGCTTCGAACTGCTCGTTGACCGCGCTGGCCTGCGATACGACGAGCGCCTGCGAAGCAGCGCGCGGGTCGTCGGCCGGGGTCACGATCTTTTTGCCACTGGCAAGCTGCTGGCCGATGCCCGCGACCTGGCCCTGCTGGCGCAAGATCGACTGCATGCTCATGCTGTAAATCGAATTGGTGCTCAAGCGCATGACGTGTGCCTTTCAGTGAAAACTAGGCGCGGATGCCGAGCAACGTATCGAACAGGCTTGCCGCCGTTTCGATGACCTTGGCATTCGCTTGATACATTTGTTGGTAATACAGCAGGTTGACGCGCTCTTCATCGAGGTTCACGCCAGAAACCGACTGCTGTGCCGTGGCAAGTTCGCTGGTGAGCATCTGCTGCGCACTGCTGTTGACCTGAAGCGAGCGTGTCTTGTTACCGATATCGCTCACCAGGCGTGCATAGCCGCTGTTGAAGCTGCTCTCGCCTTCGATCGCGGTTTCATCCTGCAGGGCCGCCATGGCCAGCGCATTGCGGTTGTCGCCCGTACCGCCGCCCTGAGCGGCAGCAATCTCGGACGTATTCTTGACCGCGACTTCCATGCTGGCCGCGGCGCGATCCAGCGGTTTGATCACGAACGCATCGCCATCGGCAACGTCGCCCTGCACCCGGACCTCGACGCCGTCGAACTGCAACGGTGATTCGTCACCACCAAAAAAGCGCTTGTTGCCGTCGCTCGTGCGCGTGAGCGCATAGGAGTTCGTGTCCCCGTTGTATTCCAGCCGATAGTTGCTGGCGCGGACTTCGGCGCTTGCGCCCTCGGTGAACGTCACCTCCAGGCTCGCCGTTCCGCTGTTTTTCTCGTCGCTGAAGCTCACCGGGCTCGCCACTTCGAAGAACGCGCCCCCGGCCTGACCCTTGTACGTGGTCCCACCCTGGTGGACTTCGTTCATGCGCGCGGCAAGCGTATGCGCCAACTGATCCAGACGCTGCTGGGCGGGCTCGAGCGAATCCTTGCGAAAAGCAAGCAGGCCGCCGATGGAGCCACCCTTGATGCTCGTTTCGGAGAGTTCGCGCAGCTGGCCATTGCCGACATCGAAGGCGATCGCCGAACGGGTCGGGTCGGCGCTCGAATCCACCAGCTTGAGCGATTTCGCCCCGGTGGCGTCGACCAGCGGCTGGCCGGCTACCATCACATGGTAGGAATTGCCGTCCTGAACCGACAGCTTGACGTCCACCAGATCGCCCAGCGCCGAAACCAGCTGGTCGCGCTGATCAAGCAGGTTGTTCGGGGCCTGTCCGGTCTTGGCCTGGGCCTGAACGATCTGCGTATTGAGGTTGGAAATCTGCTCGGCGTAGTTGTTGACCTGCGTGATCGCGCCCTTCATCTGCGACTCGACGCTTTCACCCATGTCGGACAAGTATTCCGAAAACGCTCGGAACTGGGCGGTCATGCTGTTGGCATCGCCCAGCAGCGACTCGCGTGCGGCGGAATCCGCCGGGCTCGCCGACAAGGTCTGCAGGCCACTGAAGAACTTCTGCATCAGCGGTGCCAGGCCGGCTTCGCTATCGCCCAACAGGTTGTTGATCTGCGATATCTGGCCGAGATGGCTGTCCAGCGCGCTCGAACGGCTCTGCGCATCGTTGAGCTGGCCGGTCAGATATTGCTGATACTGGCGCTCCACACCCGTGGTGCGCACGCCGCCGCCCTGGCCATCGCCTTGCTGGGACGTACTCAGCCCTACCACCTGGCGGTTGTAACCGGGCGTTTTGACGTTGCTTATGTTGTTGCTGGTCGTGGCCAGCGCGGTTTGCGCTGCCCCCAGGCCACTCAAGCCGATGCCGAATAGATTGGACATGATCGCTCTACAAGTTTGGCATGCGCACCGACGGTGCTCTCATACCTGGAAATAACGGCCAAAGTGCGAAGAAGTTGAACCCTCTCAGCGCCCGTACGGCTTAGAAAAGACGGCTCAGATCCGCCCCTTCTGCCCTGGCGAACTGCTCGGGCTTCGCGGCGGGCGCCGGCGTATCCGCAGGCAGCGTGCTCATGATCGAAACCAACTTGTTCGCATAGGCCGGATCGGTGGCATAACCGCAGTTCTGCAGTGCCCGCGCGGCGTGTTCAGCCGTGGGCGCATCGACCACCGGCTTGTAGCGCGGCGACTGGGTCAACAGACGCGCGTAGTCCGAAAACGCCTGCTCGTAGGAATCGTAGGCACGGAATTCGGCCTGCGTGGTGTAGCGCCGCGAGCCGGCATATTCGGTGGTCGTTACACGGGCGGCGTCGCCGTCCCAACCGGTGGCCTTGATATTGAACACGTTAAAGCTCGGGCGTCCGTCGGCACGGGTGATCTCGTGCTTGCCCCAGCCGGTTTCCAGCGCCGCCTGAGCAAGAATCAGGCGTTTCGGAATGCCGGTTTCGCGGGCAGCGACCGCGGCCGCGGATTCCATGCGATCCAGAAAAGCGTTGACGTGATCGGGCAATACGGCACGACGTACTGTGTCGGTGGCCGACGCCTGAGTATCAGCCACGCTACGCCGGGTGGCGATGGCCTCGTTGACCGCCGCCTGCAGGGGCGGGCGCGGAAATTCCTTGCGCGCCAGATCGTCCGCCGGTGCGTTATCGGCACGACGTGGCTCGACCGGATCCGAGGCCCGCAGCGGCTGTGGCGTGGCATTGGGAATCGAAGCCAGAAAGGAATCGACCGCGTCGGCCGGCTGCGCCGACTTAGGCCCTTTGCCCTGCAGCTGCTCGGTCAGCATATCGGCCAGGCCGATGCCGCGCTGCGACAGCGTCTGTGCCCACTGCTGATCCATGAGCGACTGATACATTTCCGAGCGCTGGCTGTTGAGCAGGCCGCTCTGCGGGATGGCATCGCGCATCTGCTTGAGCATCTTCTGCAGAAAAACGGCCTCGAACTGCTTGGCGGCCTCCTTGATGCCTTCATCCGGCGAGTTGCGTGCCGAATACTTGAGCTTGGAGACACCGTTCATGCTCAGGGCGAAATCGCCGCTCATGCCTGTGTTCGTCATCTAGATGATCTCCAGCTCGGCGTTCAGGGCACCCGCGGATTTGAGCGCTTCCAGAATAGCCATCAGATCGTTGGGCGTAGCCCCCAGGCGATTGAGCGCATCCACCACCTCGCGCAGCGACGCGCTTTCGGTGATCGTATGCAGCGTACCGCTGCCCTCCTGGACCGAGATATCGGCATTGGGCACAACCGCGGTCTGACCGCCCGACAATGCGTTCGGCTGACTGACGATCGGGTTCGAGTCGATTACCACCGACAGGCTGCCGTGGGCGATCGCGGCGCTGTTGAGGGTGACGTTGCGATTCATCACGATCGAACCGGTACGCGAATTGATCACCACGCGCGGTACTTCCTGGCCCGGGGTTACGTCCAGTGCCTGCACACGGGCAAGAAACGCTACCTTGGCGCCTTCGTCCACCGGCGCGCGCAGGGTGATGGTGCGGGCATTCTTGGCGGTGGCGATATCGGAACCGAACGCCTGGTTGATGGCATTCATGGTGCGCAACGCCGTGTTGAAGTCGGCACGCTTGAGGGCAAGGTCGATTTCACCACCCATGGCAAGCTGCGTAGGCACGGTGCGCTCGATGGTCGCGCCTTCCGGGATACGACCGGCGCCGGTCTGGTTGACCTGCACGCTGCTGCCGCCCGCGCTGGCGCTGATGCCGGGAGCAAGAATATTGCCCTGGGCCAGCGCATAGATATTGCCGTCTGCGCCCTTCAAGGGCGTCATCAGCAGGGTGCCGCCGCTCAGGCTCTTGGCGTTACCCACCGAGGAAACCGTCACATCCAGCTGCTGGCCGGTGCCGGCAAACGGCGGCAGGTCGGCCGTGACCATCACCGCAGCGACGTTCTTGAGCTGCATGTTGGTGCCGGCCGGCACGGTCACACCCAGCTGGGTAAGCATGTTCTTGAGCGCCTGGCTGGTGAACGGCGTCTGCGTGGTCTGGTCGCCGGTATTGCCCAGGCCCACGACAAGGCCGTAGCCGACCAGCGGGTTGGAACGCACGCCGCTGAAGGTGGCGATATCGCCCAGGCGCGCGGCCTGGGCGGTGCCGACCATCAGCACGGCGCCGGCGAGTGCCAGCAGCAAACGTTTGCAACGGCCGATCTGGATCATGTCTTGTCTCGCTCGTAAAAGGAGGAACAAACGATTCATCAAAGAGTTAAAGCGGCGACAGGTTCAGGAACACGCGCTGCAGCCAGCCCATGCGCTGGGCCTCGTCGATATAGCCATCGCCGTAGTATTCGAGCCGCGCGTTGGCCACCTGGGTGGAGATGACGGTGCTGTCGGCCGATACCGTGCGCGGATTGACCACGCCCGAGAACAGGATGTATTCCACGCCCTGGTTGATGCCGATACGCTTCTCGCCGGCTACCTGCAGATTGCCGTTGGGCAGTACGTCCATCACGGTCACGGTGATCGTGCCGGTGAAGTTGTTGGAGGCATTCGCACCGCCGCTGCCGTTGAAGCTGTTGTCGCCGGATATATCGGTCCCCTGAGCTTCCAGCAGGCTCTGCAGCGCTTCCGGGATCTGGGTGGGCGTAAACTGGACCGACCCGTTGCGGCTGGCCTTGGCCGCCGAACTCTTGGACGCGCTCACCGCCTCATCCAGCACGATGGTGAGAATATCGCCGACCTGGGTCGGGCGCCGGTCCTCGAACAGCGGCTTGGTATAGCTGGCTCGGAAGATGGAGCCGTCGGCCGGCGGCGCCGGCGGCAGCTGCGGCGGCGCCGTGGTCGGACCTTCGACCACGTTCTTGCGCGGCAGCTGCGCACAGGCCGAAAGCACGCCCAACGCCGCCACTATGACGACCAGACGAAGAATCCGCGAAAGCAGGCGCGTGCTGGACATTGTCGGCTCGTTACAGCTGGGCCAGACGCTGAAGCATCTGGTCGGAGGTTTCGACCGCCTTGGAGTTGATCTCGTAGGCGCGCTGGGTGGCGATCATGTTCACCATTTCCTCGACCACGTTCACGTTCGAGGTTTCCACGAACTTGTGCCGTAGCAGACCCGTGCCGTTCAGGCCCGGAATGCTGTCGTTGCGCGGGCCCGAAGCCGTGGTTTCGCGATAGAGGTTGTCGCCGATGCTCTGCAGACCGGTCGGGTTGATGAACGTGGTCAGCTGCATTTGGCCCACCTGGACGTTCTCGGCCGTACCCGGCTGGGTCACCGATACGGTGCCGTCGGTGGCTACGCTGATCGACAGCGCATTTTCCGGAATGGTGATGGCCGGCTCGACCGGGAAGCCCGTGGCGGTGACCAGCTGACCGTTCTGGTCGATCTGGAACGAGCCGTCACGCGTGTAGGCGTTGGTACCGTCGGGCATCTGCACGGCAAAGAAACCGCGGCCGTCGATGGCGACATCCTTGGAGTTGCCGGTTTGCTCGAGGTTGCCCTGCGAGTGCAGACGTTCGTTGGCCACCGGCTGCACGCCGGAGCCGATCTGCAGGCCCGAAGGCAGGTTCGTCTGGACCGACGACAGCGCGCCGGGCTGGCGCATGTCCTGATAGAGCAGATCCTGAAAGACCGCGCGCGAGCGCTTGAAGCCGTTGGTCGACACGTTCGCCAGGTTGTTGGCGATGGTGTCGAGTTTGACCTGCTGGGATTCCAGGCCGGTCTTGGCAATCCAGAGTGAGCGAATCATGCGTTTTCCCTCGTTGCGCCGGACGGTATGCCCGTGCGCGATTCGTATCTAAAAAAAACCTAGCTCAGCGAGAGCAGCTTGTTGGCGCTCTGATCGTTTTCATCGATGCTGCTGATCATCTTCATCTGCATTTCGAAGCGACGGGCGTTTTCGATCATCGACACCATGGCTTCCGTGGCATCGACGTTGCTGGCCTCGATCGCGCCACTGACAACGCGTACCGTGTCGTCCGCCGCGAACGGCGCGCCGGGCGTGCCGTCTTCGTTGTTGCGCGGATGGAACAGGTTGTCGCCGCCGCGTGCGATCTGACCGGGCTCCGGGTTGACCAGCTTGAGACGCCCGATCTCGGCGATCGCATCGGGCTGATCGCCCGCACCGATGGCCGAAATCGTGCCGTCGGGCGCGATCGTGACCTGGGCCCCGAGGGGCAGCACCAGCGGTGCACCGAACTCGCTGAGCACCACATTGCCGTTGCTGCGCAGCAGGCCGGTCGAGTCCATCTGCAGCCCGCCTGCGCGGGTGTAGGCTTCCTCGCCGTTCTCGGCCTGTACCGCCAGCCAGCCCTCGCCGTCGATGGCCACATCGAGACTGCGGCCCGTGTCGGTAATATCCCCGGGGGTCAGATCGGCCCCCGGGGTGGTGCTGGCCGTGATCGCACGCGTCGCCAGACCGTCACCATTGACGGGCACGGCCCGGAACATCGACAGCTGGCCACGAAAACCCGGGGTCGAGGCGTTGGCCATGTTGTTGGCCACGACGGCCTGGCGTTCCAGGGTCTGGGTGGCGCCGCTTAGCGCGGTATAAAGCAGTCGATCCATAGCGTGACGTCCGGCGGTTGAAGCGTGCTAACGAAACGATCAGCTGCGACTAGCGCAGGTTGACCGCGGTCTGCAGGACCTGATCCTGCGTCTTGATGGTCTGCGCATTGGCCTGATAGTTACGCTGCGCGATGATCATCTCGACCAGCTGCTGGGACAGATCCACGTTGGAAGCCTCGAGGGTCGAACCCAGCAGGCTGCCGAACTGACCGGTACCGGCCACACCCAGACCGGCCTGGCCGGATGCCGCGGTTTCCACCCAGGCATTGCCGCCCACCGGGGACAGACCCTGCTCGTTACGGAAGCTGGCCAGAGCGATCTGGCCCAGGTTGATGGCCTGACCGTTGGAGTAGCTGCCACGGATCATGCCGTCCTTGCCGACGTTGATCGCGGTCAGATCACCCGACACATAGCCGTTCTGCTGCGGCGTGCTGGCAGAAAATTCCTGCGCGGTCTGCGAGGAGCCGGCGAAATCGAAGCTGAAGTTGATCGGCGCCGACCCGTTCTGCGCATTCAGGCTGTAGGACACCGACGAGCTGCCCAGCGTATCGGGCTTGTTCTGCTGACCGGCTTCGACCAGGTTACCGTTGGCGTTGAAGCTCAGGGTGCTGGCCGGCAGCTGCTGCACATAGCGGATCTGGCCGCCGGAGAAGCTGCCATCCGGGTTCGCACTCGCGCCCGATACAAAGGCGGTGTAGTTGTTGCCGCCTTCGCTGAAGCTATAACGCCCGTTGCCATTGGTCACCGGGTCAAAGCCGTTGTAGGTTTCGTTGGCATCGACCGTGCGCGGCAGGTTGGACTCATCGCCCAGCGCCATTTCGCCGTTAACGCTCCAGCTGTTGGACGCGGTCTTGGTGAAGAACAGGTTCACGCTATGCGCGTTGCCCAGCGAATCGAACACGGTGTTGGGCGTGCTCCAGTTGTAGCTTTCGGCATTGTCGGCGTTGAACGGACCCGTCTTGGTCTCGGCGCCGGCATTCAGCGCGGTGGCCAGCGAAGCCTCGGTGGTGGCCTTGGCGTTCATGCGCTCGGTCGGAATGACCAGCGGCACCGGGTTACCGCCAGCCGCCACGGTGGGCTCGGCCGCCGGATTGTTGAAGTTGGTCACGTTGTAACCGGTCAGCAGCGCGCCCTGGGCGTTGGCGATATTGCCGTCCTTGGTCTGCTGGAATTCGCCGTTGCGCGAGTACAGGGTCTGGGCGCCGTCGGTCAGACGGAAGAAACCGCCGCCGTCGATCGCGATGTCGAGGTTGCGGCCGGTGTTGTTGAGCGCACCGCCGGCAAAGTTCTGGGTCACGCCGGATACGGTGGCGCCCAGGCCGGTCTTGGCACCGGCATAGATGTCGGCGAATTCGCTGCGACCGGACTTGAAGCCCACGGTCTGCGAGTTGGCGATGTTGTTACCGATACTGCTCAGGCTGCTGTTGGCCGCGTTAAGACCGCTGACCCCTTGCGAAAAACTCATGGTGCTTTCCTCGTGATTCGAGTGTTGAGTATTGCCCGATCGCGGGCGTGATGATTGATCGATTAGCGTGCGTTTACGCCCGCAATTCGCGATACCTGGAACTAGATGATCTGGCGGATGGCGTCGAGATCGACCAGCCCCTTGTGCGGGCCGAGATCGAGCTTGGCCCCGTTGTCGCCGGCGACCACGCCGCTGACATAGCCGGTCGATAGCGGCTCGACCTGCACCGACTCGCCGTTGGGACCGACGGCCTCGATGGCAAAGCGATAGTTGCCCTTGGTCACAACGTTTCCAGAGGTATCGGTGCCATCCCAGGAGAACGACTGGGTGCCGGCCGGCTGGTCCTTGTAAGAGGATTCGTGCACCACAGTGCCGCTGCCATCGGTGATGGTGAGCTTGACCTGGCTCGCCGGGCCATCGAGATCCATGCCGAACGGCAGCGACGAGCCCTGCTCGCCCACGCTGATGTCGTTGCCCGGCACCAGTACGCCGCGCCCGATCAGGGCACTGGCCTGGAGCTGCTGCGATTTGCCGATCTGGCCGTTGATCGCGGCCAGGGTGTCGTTGAGGTCATTGATGCCGCTCACGGTGTTGATCTGCGCGATCTGCGAGGTCACCTGCGAGTTGTCCATCGGGTTGAGCGGGTCCTGGTTCTGCATTTGTGCAACCAGCAGCGTCATGAACTGCTCGCTCATGTCCTTGGCGCGGGTGCGCGACGCCGAGGTCGTGGCGGTGGAGCCGCTCGACGCATTCAGAGAACCCAGAATATCGGTAGCCATAATGATTGGACCTTGTGGTTATTCGCCGAGCGACAACGTACGCAGCGCCAGCTCCTTGCCGGTGTTGAGCACTTCGATGTTGGCCTGGTAGGAACGTGACGAAGAGATCATGTTGATCATTTCGTCGGTGGGATTGACGTTGGGCATCTGGACATAGCCCTTGTCGTCGGCCAGGGCATGCCCCGGGTTGTATTCCTGACGAAAGGGCGCATCGCTTTCGATGACGTTGGATACGCGCACGCCGCCGATGCCCTCGGCGCTGCCGGCATTGAGTTCGAACATCACCTGCTTGGCGCGGTACGGTTCGCCGTTCGGCCCGGCCACGCTGTCGGCGTTGGCCATGTTGCTGGCCGCCACGTTCATGCGCTGCGACTGGGCGGTGAGCGCCGAACCCGCGGTGTTGAAAAGATTGGAAATCGACATTCTTATCCCTCGTGGTTAGACGCTGATCAGCGCTCGGGCTGCATCGCAGCGCGCAGACCCTTGATTTGCGAGCCCAGAATCTGAAGGTTGGCGCGGTAGTGGACGGCGTTGTTCATGAACTCGACGCGTTCGACGTCCATATCCACGGTGTTGCCGTCCAGGCTCGGCTGGTAGGCGTTGCGATAGGCCAGCTGGGTGCCGTCAATGCTGCCGGGGCTTGCCGCGCTCATATGCCCGGCCGACGTGGTCTTCAACGGCACCGCCGGCGTGGCGTTATTGCCGGCGGCTCCAAGCACGCGGTCGAGTTCGGCGCGAAAATCGAAGTCCCGCGCCTTGTAGCCCGGCGTATCGGAGTTGGCGATATTCGCCGACAGCACGTCCTGGCGCTTGTCGCGCAGATCGAGTGCGTTTTTATAGAAACTCAGCGATGCTTCGAGTCGATCGAGCATGGTGGCTGCTCCCCTCATGGCCTGCAGATGGTTTTGCGAGGCTCATACTAAGAGGACGTCTGGCAAGTCCATGACCAGAACAGGCACCAATTTGGGCTCTAATTCACCGAATGGTACGACCGTCACCGGCCCTAGAATTCGCCAACACGAGATCACCGCTGCCCATACGAGCCACTACCACATGAACCCGGCCCCCGCCCGTCGCAAAGCACGCATCGCACTACGGCTTCTGGCCGTGGCGTTGTTTGGCTGCGTCACGTGGTCAGCCCAGGCCGACGACGCGGCGATGCAGCAGCTGCTGACCGATTATCTGCGCAGCCAGACGGCGGCCGAGGGCGAGGTGGACATTTCGGTGACCATGCCCGCGGTTGCCATGCCGGCATGCAACAATCCGCGACCGTTTTTGCCGGGGCGCAATCCGCGCGTTGCCGGCAATATCACGGTTGGCGTGCAGTGCCCGGGCGATCGCCCGGCCACGCGCTATTTCCAGGCGCGCGTGAACGTGATCGCCGACTACTACGTAGCCGCCCGCGACCTGATGCCCGGCGATGTGATCGGCATGGCCGATATCCGGCGCGAACAGGGCGACCTGTCGCGCCTGCCCGGCAATGTCGCGACCCGCCCGGAGGCGCTTGTCGGCATGTCGGCAAGCCGCCGCGTCGCCGCAGGGCGCGCTTTGAGCGAATCCATGGTCCATGCGCCCGTGGCGATCAAGCGCGGCGAGCTGGTACGCGTCGTGGCCGTGGGCCCCGGCTTTTCAATCACAACCGAGGGCAAGGCCCTCAATGCCGCACCGCTGGGTGGCGACGTGCGGGTGAGCACACAGGAGGGCTCGATTGTCATCGGCCGGAGCACGAACGAGAATACGGTAACGATCACGCGTTGATCCGTTGCGCGCGATATCGACGTTTCTGGATTAAAGAAATAAATCCGAGCGCCGATGTTTGCGCCATGGCACGCACAATCGTTCCAGCAGGAACGTTCGAGGAATACAGCCGTGAATATCGACCCGACCCAGAACACACCGCGTATCGTCAACACCGAGACGCGCGACATCAAGAAGACCGACGAAGCCAAAGCCGGCGCCCAGGCGCCCGCGGCAGCCGCCTCGGCCCGTTTTCAGGCCTCCGGCATTTCGGATGCTTCCCAGGACATCGACATGGCGCGCGTGAACGAGATTCGCGACGCAATCAGCCAGGGCAAGCTCGAGATCCGTTCCGACAAGATCGCCGACGGCCTGATTGCCAGCGCCCAGGCGTTGGTTTCCGGCAAATCATAACCAGGACAACATCATGAACGACCCCTTCGCGATCAATCTGCAACAGCATCACGACGCTCTGGGCGAGTTCATGACCGTGCTCGACAAGGAGCAGGCGTTGTTCACCGAGGCGCCGGTCGCCGTCGACGCTCTGGCGCGGCTGACCGAGCGCAAGGCCGCCCAGGCCAACACGCTGGAGCAGCTCGACGGCCAACGGCGGGCAATGCTGGCCGAGCGCGGCTACGACACGGGCCGTGACGGCGCCGGCCAGCTTGCCGCTTCGTTGGGCTGCGATGCCATCTGGCAGGCACTGCTCGAACGTATCGAAGCCGCGCGCGCCCAGAACCAGATCAACGGCCTGGCCATCGAAACCCGGCTGGACCACACCAATCGCACGTTGAGCTTTCTCCAGCGTGAGACGGGCCAGACCCTGTACGGGCCGAACGGGCGCACCCGTGCCTATGGCTCAAGCCACAGCCTGCGCAACGGCGTCTAGCCGAGTTGTTGGTAGGCCGACATCAAGACAGCTGACTGCGTCAGCTGTTTTCAACGTCATAGAAAAATAGACGCCGGGCGCTGCCCGGCGTTTCTGTTCAATGGCTTCGCAGCGGCTCGTCAACGGGTTTACGCCGCCGGCTGCGCCGAGAATGCGCTTACCTAGGGCGTGGCGATTGATGCCACCAGCCCGCCCAGCGAAGCTCTGCACAACCTGTCGCGGTCGCGCCGGCGTGCTTTGCGCGTGGCTGGCGAGGAAAGGTGCGCTTCGGGTGCTTGTTGCCAGCGAGCGCGCCTTGACGAAGCCCAGGCGCGCAAGGCCCCGGCCCGCAAGGGGTTCGGCCTCAAATGCGATCCGCGCGAGGTTATGCAGAGCTTGCCTAGCGGAAGTTGACCATCAAAGTCAGCGCCCCGCCCTCGAGCGGCGCGCGCGTTGCCGGCCGGCCGTCGATCAGGAATTCGAAACGAAACCCGGTCGCCACCGGCAGACCCTCGAACGCCATGCTCTGCCCCCGCGCCTGGGCGGCATCGATACAGCGACCGCCACCGCATAGCCGTACCTTGAGTGCGCGCGGCCGCCAGCCGGCGAAGTCGTAGTGCCATTCCACCCGGCTGATCGCCGTACCCGCCAGTGGCGTGTCGCCCTTCGGCGATAGCGTGTCGCTGGTGTAGCGCAGGCCCTGCTGGCGCAGGGTGGGCGTCTGGCTTTCGGCAATCCAGCGCCCGGCCGCCATGGCTGGCACGCATGCGCTTGCCAATAGCAGCGCAAGGATCATCGCAGGGCAACGTTTCGTCGCCATGCGCCAGCGCCTAGCGCCCACCGATAAGCATATTCACGCGCACGCTGCGATCGTCGGGGATTTCGTTCTGCGACAGCACCACGAGCTGGCGCATGCGCCGGCGTAGGAAACGGGTCAGCAACGGCCGCAGTTCGTGCTGGACCACCAGCACCGGCGGCAGTCCCCGCTCTTCCTGACGCGCGACCGAATTCTCGACCTGCTGGACGAGCGTATCGGCCAGACCCGGCTCCATGCCGCCGCCGTTGTGCAGCGCCTGCATGAGCATCTGCTCGAGCTTGGCGTCGAGCGTCATGACCTCCAGCTGCGGGGCGGCCCCGTACCAGTGCTGCACGATCGAACGACCAAGCGACATCCGTACCATGGCCGTGAGTTCGTTGACGTCCTGGGTATGGCCGGCGTTGCCCGCCAGCACATCCAGAATACGGCGCATATCGCGAATCGAGACATCTTCTTCGAGCAGGTTCTGCAGAATGCTCGTAATCGTGCTCAAGGGCACCAGCTTGGGCACCACGTCATCGACCAGCGCCGGATTATCGGCCTTCACCCGATCCAGCAAGGACTGGGTTTCGCTGCGCCCGAGCATGTCGCTGGCGTGCTGGGCCAGCAGATGATTGATATGCGTTGCAATCACGGTCGAAGCATCGACCACCGTATAGCCCTGGACCTCGGCCTGCTCGCGATGGCCGTCCTCGATCCAGACCGCCGGCAGGCCGAAGGCGGGATCGGTGCCGGCCCGGCCTTCAAGCGTGCCATGGGCCTGCCCGGGATCGATGGCCAGCCACTGGCCGGGATAGGCCTCGCCACGGCCGATTTCAACGCCGTTCAGGGCCAGGCTGTAGCTATGCGGCTGAAATTCCAGGTTGTCGCGGATATGTACCACCGGCGGCAAAAAGCCGACTTCCTGGGCGAATTTCTTGCGTACGCCCTTGATGCGCTTGAGCAGCTCGCCATCCTGATGCGCGTCGACCAGCGGGATCAGCCGATAGCCGACCTCCAGGCTCAAGGGATCGACCAGCTGGACATCGTCCCAGCTCGCCTCCTTGGTTTCGGCGGTGATCGGGGCGGCCGGGGCCTGCTGCTCGGCCTGCGCCTGGGCGACGCGTGCCTGCTTTTGCAGATACCAGCCCAGCCCGCCCAGCAGCGCGGTGAAGAACAGGAACACCAGGTTCGGCATGCCCGGCACCAGGCCCAGCATGCCGAGCACGCCGGCCGACAGATACAGTACCTGCGGGTTGGTAAACAACTGCGCCAGCATCTGCTGGCCGACGTCCTGTTCGGTGCTCACGCGCGACACGGTCACGCCGGCCGCGGTCGAAATCACCAGCGCGGGCACCTGGGCGACCAGACCATCGCCGATGGTGAGCAGGGTATAGGTCCGGGCGGCCTCGCCGGCCGACAGGCCGTGTTCGCCCATGCCGATGATCAGGCCGCCGATGAGGTTGATGACCATGATCAGGATGCCGGCAATGGCATCACCGCGCACGAACTTGCTGGCGCCGTCCATGGAACCGAAGAAATCGGCTTCCTGGGCGATCTCCTGACGCCGTTCCTTGGCCTGCTGTTCGTTGATCAGGCCGGCGTTGAGGTCGGCGTCGATGGCCATCTGTTTGCCGGGCATGGCGTCGAGAGTGAAGCGCGCGCCCACCTCGGCAATACGCCCTGCACCCTTGGTGATCACCATGAAGTTGATCACGATCAGGATGCCGAACACGACGAGACCAACCGCGAAGTTGCCCCCGACCAGAAACTGGCCAAAGGCCTCGATGACCTGGCCGGCAGCACCCGCGCCGGAATGGCCGTTCATGAGCACGACACGGGTCGACGCCACGTTCAGCGACAGCCGCAGCAGGGTGGCAAACAGCAAGACGGTAGGGAACGCCGCAAAGTCGAGCGGCTTCTTGGTGAACATGGCCACCAGCAGCACCATGATCGACAGCGCGATATTGAACGTGAAGAACAGATCCAGCACGAACGGCGGCAACGGCAGGATCATCATCGCCATGATCATGAGGATCAGAATCGGCCCGGCCAGCATCTTGTACTGGCCGGCGCCGCCTGCCCCGAGGCGGCCGAACATCGTGTTTAAAGCGTTCATGCGTTGCTGTCTTCCTCGTCCGGGTCGAGCCCGGGGGGCACGGCTATTGCCGTGGGTTTGACCGGCGGCACCCCGCCGCCCTGTTGATAGCGCTTGAGCTGGAATACCCAGGCCAGCACTTCAGCCACCGCGGTATACAGCGCGGCCGGAATTTCCGTATCCAGATCGCCGTGGCGATACAGCGCGCGTGCCAGCGGCGGCGCCTCAAGCAAGGGTACGCCCGATTCCGCCCCCAGTTCACGGATTTTGGCCGCTACATTGTCCGCGCCCTTGGCGACCACCCGCGGCGCGTTCATCTCGCCGTCGCGATAGGACAGGGCAACCGCGTAATGGGTCGGGTTGGTCACGATCACGTCGGCGGTGGGCACTTCGCTCATCATGCGTCCGCGTGCCATCGCCTGCTGCTGCTGACGGATCTTGGCCTTGAGCTGCGGATCGCCCTCGGATTCCTTGTGCTCGTCCTTGATCTCCTGGCGGCTCATGCGCAGCTTTTTGTGGTGGCTCCACAGCTGGTAAGGCACGTCGATACCCACGACCACCGTGAATGCCAACAGCATCAACGCGCAACAGGTCACGATCAGGGTGAGCGCGTGCAACAGCGCGCCGTGGCCCTGCTCCTGGGCGAGCGCCAGCAGCTGGTCGAGATGGGTATAGACAAACCAGACGGCCACCGAACCAATCAGCACCGTCTTGGCGATCGCCTTGACGAGTTCGATCAGCCCCTGGGAGGAGAAGATGCGCCCCAGGCCCTTGATAGGGTCGAGTTTCTTGGCATCGAACTTGATCGACTTGGCCGAAAACAACCAGCCGCCGAGCAGCGTAGGCGCGAGCAGCGCAATCACAACCAGCGGCAGGGTAATGGGCGCGAGCGCGCCGAGCGTGGTCAGAACCTGAGCCCACTGATGACTCAGCAGGCGGCTGCTGTCCATCGCCATGGCGGCGTCGAAGCGCATGCTGGACTGCATGACGGTCATCATCTGCTCGCCCATCCAGCTGGACATCAGCCATAGGCTGGCCAGCCCCACGCACAGCAGCAGAAAAGTCGCCAATTCGCGCGAACGCGGAACCTGGCCGTCCTCGCGCGCCTTTTCCAGGCGTCGCGGGGTTGCCGGTTCTGTTTTTTCCGCATCGCTTTCGTTGGACATGCGCTACTCGAGGGGCCGCTGCCCATTTGAGCAGGCAACGGCCGAGGTTTCGAGTGGGCATTATGCAAAGCGCGCGCGCAATGCGATTGCGCGAACAGCGGCGTTAATGCGCGCTTATCGTCGGATGCGGGGGATGCGGGCGCCGTCGCGCCCGTCTTTGTCAGAACCCGAGGCTGTCCAGCAGGTCGTCCACCTGTGACTGATCGGTCACGATATCGGCGTTGCCTTCGGTCTGGATCTGCGGACCGTTGAGCAACGAGCCGTTCTCGCCGTTCTTGTCGCGTAGTTCAGCCTCGCGCCCGCGTACACGGTCTTCGGGCAGATACTGCAACAGCACGTCGATGAGCTGCTTTTCGATATCGCGAATAACGACCACGAGTTTCTTGATCACCTGCCCGGTGAGATCCTGAAAATCCTGGGCCATCATGATGTCGTGCAGCTGGGCGCTGGTTGCCTGTGTCTGCTCCGGCACCCATTGCAGGTAGCTGCGGGTATCGCGAACGAGTTCGCGCGCGTCGGCCAACTCGATCGGCGACTCGAACCACGACTGCCAGCGCTCGTCGAGCTTGACCGCACGGTTTTCTATCTCGCTTTGCAGCGGCTGTGCGACTTCGATCGACGACAACGCCGTCTCGGCCGCCTGCTCGGTCATCGTGGCGATATAGTTGAGCCGATCACGCGCATCCGGAATGGCGTCGGCCGCTTTTTCCACCTCGCGATCGAGTCCCAGCTCGCGCATGCTTTCGTTGAGCGCGCGGGTGAGATGGCCGATACGATCGATCAGCTCCTCGGCCTGCGCGGGGGAGGCCTGTTCGGCCGAATGACTGTTTTCCATGATGCTGCCTTCTCCTGCCCGTCGGGCACGCGCTTACATGCCGAGTTTGTCGAAGATCCGCTCGAGTTTTTCTTCCAGCGTCGCCGCCGAAAACGGCTTGACCACATAGCCGCTGGCGCCTGCCTGGGCCGCAGCGACGATGTTTTCCTTCTTCGCTTCGGCGGTGACCATGAGCACCGGAAGATGCTTGAGCGTATCACTGGCACGAATACGCTTGAGCATTTCCAGCCCGTCCAGGTTGGGCATGTTCCAGTCGGAAACCACGAACTGGAACTTGCCGGTGTTGAGCTTATCCAATGCCTCGGCCCCATCTTCGGCCTCTTCGACATTGTTGTAGCCCAGTTCCTTGAGCAGATTGCGCACGATGCGGCGCATCGTGGAAAAGTCGTCGACGACGAGGAAGTTGAGGTTCTTGTCCGCCATGGCGATATCTCGGTTTGTTAACTGGCCTGTGGGTGTGTGATAGGTCGTGCTGGGCCTGGCCCATGCTGTGTTCAGATTCGCAGTGCGCGACTTTCCGGACCGGCGAGCAGCGCCAGCGCATGGCGCGCCATCTCGTCGATCGGCACCACCGCCTGGGCCGCGCCGATGGCAATGGCTTCGCGGGGCATGCCGAAGACCACGCAGCTGGCTTCATCCTGGGCGAGCGTGGCCGCACCGGCCTCGCGCATCCGCAAAAGCCCTTGCGCGCCATCCTTGCCCATGCCGGTCATGAGAATGCCGATCGCATTGCGCCCGGCATGTTTTGCGGCCGAGTCGAACAGTACATCGACCGAGGGCCGATGACGGTTGACCGGCGGCCCCGCCTCGAGGGCCACCACGTAGTTCGCGCCGCTGCGCGCCAGGCGTAGATGGTTCTCGCCGCCGGGTGCGATATAGGCACGCCCGGGCAGCACCCGCTCACCGTGCTCGGCTTCCTTGACCTGGATACGGCACAGCGAATCCATACGCTTTGCAAACGAGGCCGTGAACCCGCCCGGCATATGCTGGGTGATCAGAATCGCGGGCGCGTCGGCAGGCAGAGGTTCGAGAAACTCCCGAATCGCTTCCGTACCGCCGGTGGAGGCACCCACGATAAACAGCTTTTCGCTGGACACGCGGGGCGCGGTCAACGGCTGGGCGTCGGCAGGACGGCTGGTGGGTCGACGCAGGGTCGCCCGGGCGGCGCCGCGAATCTTTTCCACGATTTCATGGCCGCTCTGTACCAGCCCGCGGCTGAGATCGAGCTTGGGCTTGGTCACGAAATCGACCGCGCCCAGCTCGAGCGCCTGCAGGGTGATATCCGAGCCGCGTTCGGTCAGCGACGACAGCATGATGACCGGCATGGGCCGCAGTCGCATGAGCTTGCCGAGAAAATCCAGGCCGTCCATGCGCGGCATTTCCACGTCCAGCGTGAGCACGTCGGGGTTGTGTTGTTTGATCAACTCGCGTGCGACCAACGGATCCGGCGCGGTGGCGACCATTTCCATATCGTCTTCGTTATTGACGAGTTCGGTTACGAGCTTGCGAATGAGTGCCGAATCGTCGACACACAGCACGCGAATGGGGCGTTGAGCAGTTTTGGTCACGAGGCCGTCTCCTTGCGCCCAGTCTGGGTCGATGCATGCGCAGGGACAACCCTGGCCGCGACCGGCAGCACGGGCACGAGCTTGTTCGCCAGCAACACATCCTGCTGGACCATGCGGCGCTCGCCGCCGCGCAGTCGACGCAGCTGTACGCGGCCGGTGGCCGGAAAATAATGCACCTGTCGGGCGCAGTCGCCCTTGAGTTCCTGGGACAGCACGGCGATACCGCAGTCGTCCAGATATTCGAGAATGAAAGCGGAATTGGCCTCACCCACACGGGCGCCCTGCATACCGCTCATGAGCATCGCGCCGCCGAATACCTTGGCTTCGATCCGCTCGCGGCGCGCGCCCTGGCGGTAGAGCGCCTCGAGCAGGGTGTCCATGGCGTAGTCGCCATAGCGCATGGACCGCGCCTCGGCGGAGTCCATCTCGGCGCCTGCCGTAGGCAGCATGAAATGATTCAGCCCGCCGACACCGGCTACCGGGTCGCGCAGACAGGCCGCCACACAGGAGCCGAGCACCGTGGTCAGAACCACGTCGTCCCGGCTGATGGCATATTCGTTAGGCAGCACACGAATGGCATCCATGCCGTGACGCTGATCGAAATAGGTATGCGTCGACGCTTTCTCGATCGGCCTGCCGGACTGGCGCGCGCTCATGCCGACACCTTCGTCGCACGCAGGCCTTTGCCGAGAGCGCGCTCGTAGACGGTATGGCTGCGCAGACGCAGGGACTGCGTGATGCTGGAGAAATTCTCCGAATGCCCCGCAAACAGCAGACCGTCTTCGCGCAGCAGCCCCGCGAAGCGTTCCAGCAGACGTGCCTGGGTGGCCTTGTCGAAATAGATCATCAGATTCCGACAGAAGATTACGTCCAGCGGACCTTCGATATTCCAGTTCGCGTCGAGCAGGTTGAGCGCACGAAAAGTGA
>NZ_CAXGSH010000077.1:0-20068 GCF_964012375.1 uncultured Salinisphaera sp. | reverse complement strand
CTTTCGTGTCCGCTCGCGCGTCACGATTATATGGCTGGGGCGGCAGGATGACTCGGCATCTCGCGATGCCTCGCCCTGCGGGCTCGTGCCGCTGCGCGTCACGATTCTTGCGCGCTTCGCGCGCTGCGTCGAACCTGGCAGGTCCTCATCCAGCCGCCCTGGCTGTCCTTCGTGTCCGCTTGCGCGGACGATTATATGGCTGGGGCGGCAGGATTCGAACCTGCGGTACACGGGATCAAAACCCGATGCCTTACCGCTTGGCTACGCCCCATCTAACCTATGTCGTCTTCGTTCCTTCGAATCCTGCCGCTGCGCGGCTGAATTCGAACCTGCACGCGATGACCGAAATCTTTTCGGCCCGCGCGAAGGCCGCGTATTTTCTTGACTGCTTCGGTCGGTGTCAATTCGCGCCGGACACGCCGTCGACGTCGAACCAGCGATCGACCACGAGGCGGATCCGTGTTTCGCCATTGTCGAGCACGATGCGACGCGGCACGGCGGGCATGTTTTCAGGCTCGACATAATCGGGGAATGACAAGGCCCAACCGTTCTGTTCGAGCGAGATCATGCGCCCCTGGGCGTTAACGCTGATGCGGTCGTAGTCGCCGGGCGCGGGCAGCCCGCGCGCCCAGAAACGCAGCGGCTCGAGCGGGAAAGTCCAGCCCAGCGTGCGTTCGACCAGCGCATCCGGCTCGGTCGTGACGAACCGCTCGTCCTTGGTTTGGATGACCACCGCGTCGTCGAGCGCCCCCTGCGCACGAAAACCGCCCGCGCCCAGCGGGCCCGACAGACGCACATCGAAAGCGTCGCCCTGCTGCCGCCAGCTCAGGTTGCCTGTCCAGCCGAGCAACTGCCCGGTGGCCACGCGCCCCTGCAATGACCAGACGTTGAAATCGGCCAGTTCCTTCTTGTGCGCTGCCCAGGCGGCTGTATCGACGACACCGGCTTCGGTTTCGGCGGGCTTGCGAATGATTGCGCAGCCGGACAATACGGCAGCCGCGACGATCAGAATCAGCAGTTTCTTCATGGGTCGAGACGTTCCACGGTTTCAGTGAGCACGGGATGGTCAGCGCTGTCGGCCATGGCATCCTGCCAGATACGCCGCGCTGCTTCGTGCTGGCCTTGCTGCCATAGCACTTCGCCCAGATGCGCGGCGACTTCGGCGTCCGCGAAATCTCTATACGCCCGTTCGAGGTAGTGTCGTGCGGCGTCCAGATTGCCGCGACGGTACTCCACCCACCCCATGCTATCCAGAATGGCCGGATTGTCCGGCTCGGTTTCGAGCGCGCGCTGGATATAACTCGCGGCGCGGTCATAGTCGCTGCCGTGGTTGGCGATCAGATAGCCCAACGCGTTGAGCGCACGCGCGTCGTCCGGCTCGCGGTCGAGCACGGTTTCCAGATCCTGCTTGGCCGCCTGTATGTCGCCCAGCCGCTCATGGGCCATGGAACGCCCGTACCGCAGCTCGGTGCTGTCGGGTATCTCGTCCAGGCCATGATTGTAAATATCCAGGGCCGCGCGCGGTTCGTCGGCTTCATAGAGGAGCTGGCCTTCGGCCGCATACAGCTGTTCGCTCAGATCGGGATAGCTGTCACGCAGTTCGCTCAAGCGACGCTGGGCCGCGGGCAGATCGCCCTGCATGAAAATCATGCGCGCGCCGCGCACCTGCCCTTCGAAGGCGTGTCCGCCGTTTTCGACGCGCTGGTACCAGCGCTGGGCCTCGGCATAGTTTTCGCGCTCTTCGGCGATGGTGCCGAGATAGAAGGCGGCATCGTCGGCCCGTTCGTTGTTGTCGTACAACCGGGTCAGCGCCGTTTGTGCGCGATCGAGCTGGCCAAGGCTCAGCGACAGAATGGCCAGGCCATAGCGTGCGTCGGTGTTGTCCGGCTGCAGTTCGATGGCCTGCTCGAACTCGCCGAGCGCGGCGTCCTCATGATCGGCTTCGATCAGCAAACGGGCGAGCGCAAGATGATACTGCGCCCGGCTGGCCGCATTGCCGGGCAGCCCGGCCACCAGCGCACGGGCTTTAGAGGTCTCGCCGCTTTCAATCCATACCCCGGACTGCAACAGCACGGCATCGTTCCAGTTCGGATCGAGAGCGAGCGCGCGTTCGGCCGCGCGCGCGGCCACCTCGCTTCGGTCATAGCGCAGCGCGACCACGCCCAGGGCATATTGGGCCGGCGCGCTGGCGCTATCGGCCTGTGCCATATCGCTGAGAGTGTCGATCACCATGTCGGTGGCATTCGGTGCGCCGCTGACCACATCGGCCAGCAGCCGGTAGCCGATATCCGGAGAAGCCGCAGCGGTCACCAGCGCGGGGGCGTAATTCGCAAGACCCTCTGCGTCCTCGTTGGCCACGGCCATGCGCGTGGCCGTACGCTGCGCATCCAGCGAATCGGGTTCATTGCGCGCCCAGATTTTCGCGGCTTTGTAGGCCAGGTCGGGCTGCTCGGCGAACAGCGCGATCCGCGTCGCCCGCTTGGCCAGGGCCGGATCGTTGGAATATTCGAGCGCGGCCACATATTGCCGTGCAGCCAGATCGCGATTGCCACGCTGGATGGCCATTTCGCCGGCCAGCACATGGTATTCGTAGGCCTCCCGCCGGCTGACCGGGCTGGGCTGCACGGCGTTGGCGTCGATACGCATATCCGTGCCGACGGGCGACGTCCCCGGTTGCCCCGCGCAACCAGCCGCCAACACCGCAACACCTGCCAACAACAGGGCGGTTGCAAACGAGCGCGGGCGACGGCTTTGCCGGCCCGCATCATTCAAATTATCGGCGCGAAGGCAGCAAACAGCCGGCGTGCCGGGTTGATCACACGGCAGTGCGACAGCATCCTCGCGGCGGCCGCTGGCCGCAAGGCCTTTGCAAACAAAAGACGGCAAGGCGCCGGCTTTCGTTTTCGAAGGCGGTGAAAAACAGCTCCGCATGAGCTGTTTTCTTGCCGGGTTAATAGTATGCATAACTCAATCATAGCGCGACGATCCGAGCAGCGGCTACGCAAACCGCACCGCGCAAGCGACGGTAGCGCGGTAGAATAACGCCATGACGCTGCTCACCGTCGGTCTGAACCATATCACCGCCCCGCTATCGGTCCGTGAGACCGCTGCGTTTCCGCCCGAGCAGTTCGATGCCGCGCTGGACGATTTTCTGCGCCTGCCGCATGTGTATGAAGGCGCCATCCTGTCAACCTGCAACCGCACCGAACTCTATGCCGTGACCGACGCGCCGGGCGACGGCGCGCTGCGGCATTGGCTGTGCGAACAGCGCGGGCTCAACGACGACGATATGGCGCCCTACTTCTATATCCATCGCGACCGCGAAACGGTACGCCACAGTTTGCGTGTGGCCGCGGGGCTGGATTCGATGATCCTGGGCGAGCCGCAGATCCTCGGCCAGATGAAAAACGCCTACCGCAGCGCCCGTGCCGCGCGCGGCGCCGGACCGTTGCTCACCCGACTTTTCGAACACAGCTTCGCGGTCGCCAAACAAATTCGCAGCCAGACCGATATTGGCGCCAACCCGGTGTCGGTGGCCTATGCCGGTGTAAGCCTGGCGCGCCAGATCTTTGCCGACCTCTCGGAAACCGCGGCCATGTTCATCGGCGCCGGCGAAACGGTCGATCTCGCGGCCCGCTATCTCGCCGAGGCCGGAGTACAACGCATGATCTTCGCCAATCGCAGCGTTGAGCGCGCCCAGGAGCTGGCCACCCGCTATCACGGCTATGCGATTGCCCTGGCGGACATCAGCGCGCATCTGGCCGAAGCCGACATGCTGATCTCGTCGACCGCCGCGCCCGGCTATCTGGTGAGCTTCGACGAACTGCGCGACGCGGTTCGACAGCGCCGACGCAAGCCCATGTTCGCCCTCGACCTGGCCGTGCCGCGCGATATCGATCCCGCGGCCGGCAAGCTCGAGGATATCTATCTGTACTCGGTGGATGACCTGCAGAGCGTCATCGACGATAATCGCCGCTCGCGCGAAAAGGCGGCCACGCTCGCCGACGGCATGCTCGATGTCCGTATCGAGGAATATATCGACTGGCTGGATTCACGCCAGGCGATCGATACCATTCGCGACTTGCGTGGCCAGGCCGACGCGACACGCGAAGATGTGCTGACCAAGGCCAGGCGGCGGTTGGCGCGCGGCGAGAACGCCGACGACGTACTGACCTATCTGGCACGCACGCTCACCAACAAGCTCATGCACCAGCCCAGTGCCACACTGCGCAAGGCACGCGGTGCACATCAGCAGGAGCTGCTCAGCAGCGCCCGGCATCTGTTCCAGCTCGACAGCGAAACGCATGCCGAAAAACGCCGCAATCCGCTTTCCAAGACGAACATAGAAGATAACGAATGAAAGACTCTCTGCGCGCCAAACTCGAGGAACTGGTCGAACGCCACGAGGACCTCGCGCACTCGCTATCCGATCCGGAGGTCATCGGCGATCAGGACAAGTTCCGCCGCATGTCCCAGGAGTACGCCCAGCTCGAATCACTGGCGGCGGACTATCGCGCCTGGCGGGCGCTGGTCGACGAAATAGCCGATCTGGAAGAGATGGAGAACTCCGACGAGGCCGAGCTGCGCGAAATGGCCGAAGCCGAGCTCGACGATGCCCGTGAACGCCTCGTCGGCCTCGAAGCCGCGTTGCGCAAGCACCTGATCCCGCGTGACCCGAACGACAACGCCAATCTCTATCTGGAAATCCGTGCCGGCACCGGCGGCGACGAAGCCGCGCTGTTCGCCGGCGACCTGTTGCGCATGTATTCCAGCTATGCCGAGAAGCAGGGTTGGCAGGTCGAGATCCTGTCGGCCAGTGAAGGCGAACACGGCGGCTACAAGGAAGTGATTTCGCGTCTGATCGGCACCGGCGCCTTCTCACGGCTGAAGTTCGAGTCCGGCGCGCATCGCGTCCAGCGCGTGCCGGCGACCGAATCACAAGGGCGTATCCACACCTCGGCGTGTACCGTGGCGGTGTTGCCCGAACAGGATGAAGTCGGCGCCATCGATATCAGCCCGAACGATATCCGGGTCGATACCTTTCGCGCCCAGGGCGCGGGTGGCCAGCACATCAACAAGACCGATTCGGCGATCCGTATCACCCATATTCCCACCGGCGTGGTGGTCGAATGTCAGCAGGAGCGCTCACAGCACAAGAACCGTGCCCGGGCCATGAGCCTGTTGCAGACCAAGCTGCTGACTGCCGAACAGGACAAGCAGGCCAGCGAACAGGCCGCCACCCGTAAGAAACTCGTCGGTAGCGGCGACCGGTCCGAGCGAATCCGCACCTACAATTTCCCGCAGGGACGGGTTACCGACCATCGCATCAATCTCACCCTCTACAAGCTCGACGACGTCATGGCGGGCAACCTCGAAGAGATCGTGGACGCGCTGACCAGTGAACATCAGGCCGACCTGCTCGCCGAAATGGGCGCGGCCTGATCGCGCCGTCGTGAGCGCTACCGTCGATGCGCTGCGCCGTGCCGCGCTCGCGCGTTTGTCAGCACACGGCGACAGCCCGGCGCTGGATGCCCGGCTGTTACTCGAACATGTGCTGGGGGTTAACCATAGCTGGCTCGTCATGCATGGGCAGGACGTGGTGCCACCCGCCGCGCGCCAGCGTTTCGACGCGCTCGTCGAACGCCGGGCAGCAGGCGAGCCGCTGGCCTATATCATCGGCTCAATCGGCTTCTGGACGCTCGAGCTGAGCGTCACGCCGGATGTGCTCATCCCGCGACCGGATACCGAAACACTGGTCGAGGCCGTGCTTGAAGAGCACGACGCCGCGCCGCGTCGGCTACTCGATCTGGGCACCGGCAGCGGCGCCATCGCCCTGGCCCTGGCCGCTGAACGCCCGGCCTGGGCGATCACCGCCACCGATGCGAGCCCACAGGCCCTGGCCTGCGCCCGCAGCAACGCGGCCCGGCTGGGCCTGACCCGCGTCGAGTTCGCCCTGGGGCCCTGGTTTCAGGCCGTTGGCGACGGTCGCTTCGATATCATCGTGTCGAATCCGCCCTATATCGACGCCGACGACGCCCACCTGGGCGCGCCCGAACTCAAGCACGAGCCACAGGCGGCGCTGGTCGCCCCCGACAACGGGCTCGCGGACCTGCAGCATATTGTTGCCGCTGCGCCGCGCCATCTCG
The DNA here is from genome assembly GCF_964012375.1 of uncultured Salinisphaera sp. Classification (NCBI taxonomy): domain Bacteria; kingdom Pseudomonadati; phylum Pseudomonadota; class Gammaproteobacteria; order Salinisphaerales; family Salinisphaeraceae; genus Salinisphaera; species uncultured Salinisphaera sp. Next base: position 13,922 of record NZ_CAXGSH010000077.1, on the reverse strand, counting down.
GCGCGGGCGGCTGTCTATACCTTGAGCACGGGGCCGAACAGGGCCCAGCCGTGCGCAGCCTGCTTCGGGACTGGGCACGGGTCGAAACGCTCGTCGACCTCGGCCACAACGACCGGGTGACCCGGGCCGTGCGCCCGGACGCTGTCGCCTGCGCCTAGTACCTGCGCGGGCGCAACGGCCTCAAAGACGATCCAGCGCCTGGGCCAGTTCCTGGGCGACATCCTCGCGTTCGTACAGATCGCCGACATAGCGGCTCACGACGGTGCCTTGCTCGATGATCAGTGTGGGCGTGGCCAGCAGCCGGGACTCGAGCGCACGTGCCGGCTCGCGCAACACGTCGACCACTTCAAAGCGGGCTTCGTCGGCGTTTTCGCGCACGCCAAGCAGTGACTCGATCGCACGCCGCGCACGCCGGGAGCTGGGTGAATCCCCCGCGACGAACAGACGTACGCGCAGCGAATCGCGCGTCTTTTCATCGTTCATCCCGCTGTCTTCGGGCTCGACTTCGTTCATCGTGACGACTCATCGGAAAGACGGTGGTCGTTGGCGTCCGCGCCGCGGCTGCGCAACAACTGGCCGCGATCGTCGGCACGCCGTTGGACATGGTCGCGCTTCTGGCGCTCGAGCTGTTCGAGTTCGGAGCGCTGCTGCTCGAGCTGGCTGCTCAACGTCGCGATCTGCTCCTGGGTCTGTTGGATATGCGTGTACATGCGCTGCCGGTCGCGCTCGTAGGCCTGCTGCTCCTGACGCCGGGCCGCCTCCGACTCCTGCTCCTGACGCAGCCGCGCGGACCCCATCAACATCTCGCCGCTTGCGATATAGACATCGGCCAGCTCCGGCCCGTCATCGGCGAGCGTGAGTTCGCGCATCTGGTTCGAATGATTGATACCGCGGGCCTTGATCACCGACAGCGCACGGTTGCGCTCGCCTTCGTCGACGCGATAGCTCACCCCCACCCACACATCCACGATGTTGGCCAGATGGCTTTCCATGTCGACCACAAATGTCTGCTTCGAGGACAGCGCGGTGAGATAGAGCGTGATTCCGCTCGCCTTGGCCAGATCCAGCAGCCGATCCGAAACATCCACGGCCATGTCCAGGCCACCGGACTTCACCAGTGCCGAAATGGGGTCGATGACCACGTGGTCGGGTGCGAACTCGCGGATCGCGTGATGGATATCGATATAGTGGGCTTCCGCGCTGGTGGCCCCGGCAAGCACCCCGTGCATCTGCAGCAGACCGCTCTCCACGTACGGCCGCAGATCGATGCTGACCGACTTGAGATCCTCGACGATCTGCTCACCGGCTTCATCGAAGCTGATATAGAGAACGCGCTCGCCTTTTTTGGCCATCTGGCGGGCAAAACAGGCGGCGAGGCTGGTTTTGGCCGCACCCGGCGGGCCCGACACAAGCACGCTGCTGCCGCGGATCAGCCCGCCTCGAAGCATGGTGTCGAGCCGCTCGATACCGCTGGCGATACGCTCTTCGAAAACCTTGGCGGTCAGCGGATGATTTTCCCGCTCGGCCACCAGTACGCCGCTGTTGCGAATCACGAACGGCATCTCGGCGCCGCTGCTTTCACCGCCGCGCAGTTTCACCACGCGCAGGGTGCGCGCGAACGTGCGCTTGTGCGGAATGTTGCGCAGACGAATCACGCAGTCGGCGACGTAGGGCATGTCGCGAAAATGTGTCGTGCCCGTGCTGTCGTACTCGTCGAGCTTGGCGGTCATGATCACCGCAACGCCGCAGTCGGTAAGCCAATGCTTGAGGCGAAACAGCTCGCGCATCGCCGCGACGCGATCGCCCAGCGTACCCAGCAGCGCGTCGAGGCCGTCGATCAGTACCCAACGCGCGCCGGTCTGCTGGATCTTGGCCTGGATCGACGCCAGCAGCCCGGAAATATCGAATGCACCGGCGTTCTGGAACTCGTCCTCGACCCGCGCCGACATCAGGTGAATACTGTCGGCCGCTGCCTCGGCGAAGCCCCACTCGAAAGACACGTGATTCTCGATCAGCTCGTCGGGGCCTTCTTCGAAGCCCACCACGATTCCAGGCCGTCCCGCATGGGCGTTGTGAACCAGTATTTCCAACGCGAGCACGGTCTTGCCCACGCCGGTGCCGCCATACACAAGGGTCAAACGCCGGTCGGGCAGGCCGCCACCGAGCAGGGCATCCAGCCCCTCTACCCCGGTCGGCAAACGGGACGTGGCAGACACTTCTGGCATGGACAAAGGGCCTATTCCTCGAGTACGGACGACGGATCGTCTGTCAGATTGCCGGTTTCACCATCCACGGGCAACAAGTCGTGGTTGTAGAGCAGCCACTCAAGATCCCCTGCTGCGAGCGGCAGGCTGTAGAGATAGCCTTGCGCCTCTTCACAGTGCCAGTGGCGCAACCATTTGCGCTGCGCCGGCGTTTCCACGCCTTCCGCGGTCACCCGGATATCAAGGCTGCGCGCCATCGCCACGATCGTGCGGGTGATGGTCAGGTCGCCCTTTTCGGCAGGGATGCCGTCGACGAAGGACTTGTCCACTTTGAGATAGGTGATTGGAAACTGGCGTAGATAGCTCAGCGACGAGTAGCCGGTCCCGAAGTCGTCGAGCGCCACCGCCACCCCCAGGGCCTGCAGCGCATGGAGCGTGTCCAGGGTGGCGCCGGCCTGTTCCATGAGCACGGTTTCGGTTATTTCGAGCTCGAGATGACGGCCCGCCAGCCCGGTCTCCTCGAGCACGGCCGCGATCTGCTCCACCAGATCAGTTTGGCGAAACTGGCGCGCGGACAGGTTTACCGCCACGCGCAGATGATCGTAGCCGCGCTCATGCAGGCGCTGCAGCTCATGACAAGCCTCGCGCAGTACCCACTGGCCAATTTCGACAATGAGACCGATCTCCTCGGCAATCGGTATGAAGTCCGCGGGCGAAACCATGCCCAGTTCGGCGTTCTGCCAGCGAAGCAATGCCTCGATACCGGTCACCGCCCCCGTGTCCACATCGACGAACGGCTGGTAGTAGACATGGAACTCGCGGCGTTCGAGCGCCCGGTGCAGGTTATTGCGCAGCTGCAGCATCCAGTGCGCGTTGGCATCCATTTCGGGGCGATAGAACACATAACGTCCATGCCCCTGACGCTTGGCCCGATACATCGCAAGATCGGCGTTGCGCAACAGGGTGTGCAGATCTCGACTGTCGTCGGGGTAACAACTGATCCCGATACTGGCGGTGGTGAACACGGCCTGGTCGTTGAGCGTGAGCGGCACCCGCAGCATTTCCTGAATCCGGGTGGCCACCTGTGCCGCATCCTCCGGTCTGGCGATGGAATCGAGCAGAATGACGAATTCATCACCGCCCTGACGCGCGACCACATCGCTGGCGCCCACCGCGGCGCGCAGGCGTTCTGCCACATGGCACAGCAGCTCGTCGCCAACCGCATGGCCCAGCGAGTCGTTGACCGCCTTGAAGCCGTCAAGGTCGAGAAACATCAGCGCCAGATGGCGCCCGTCGCGTTCGACTTCGATACGCGCCAGCTCGGCACGTTTTTCGATCAGCGTTCGGTTGGCCAGCCCGGTCAGCGTATCGTAATGGGCCAGATAATCGATGCGCGCCTCGTAGGCCTCCTTCACGGACAGGTCGCGAAAGATCACCACGAATCGGGCCGTATCCTCACCGCTGCCCGGCAACAGCGCCGTGATCTTGACGTATGCGGGATACGGTTCACCGTCGCGACGCCGACAGCGCACCTCGCCACTCCATCGCTGGCCAGGCTCGAGCCGTTCGACCAGACCGCGCGCGAACGCCTGCGCCTCGTCTGTTTCGCCAAGCTGGATCGGTGCGCCCAACGCCTCGACATCGTCGTAGCCGGTGATCCGGCTGTAGGCCGGGTTCAGCGCACGAATGCGTGCCTCGGCGTCGAGCAGAACCGCCGCCTCCTCGATGTGATCCAGCGCCGCCTGGGCGATGCCCGCACCGTCTGCGAGCGTCACGCTCGAACGCAGCACCAGGCTCGCGATTTGACCATGTACGGGATGATCGAAAACGTGCCCGGCCATCTGCGCGCTGAACACGAAGCCGTCGTGATGCCGCAACATCACCTCGACCGCCGCGCATGCATCGCCGGTCATGCGGGAAAGCGTGTCACCGGCGCGTTGCAACCAATCCTCGCCGGCCACTTCTGCCAGCTGTTGACGCGTTCGCCCCAGCAAGCGGCAGGCCGAGTCGTTGGCCTCGATGATCTCACCGGCCATCTTCGCGAGCACGAGCGCAGCCGGGCTGTGCCCGGCGAGATAATGAAAATCGCTCATGCGCTCCCCGCTCAGCTGTCGCATAGAATGTCGGTCGCAGCGGGTCGTTGCCGGTACCGCCTTTATCTGCCTTCCCATGCGCCCGGCGTCGAGCCCGACGTAGGCCGGCTTGTTTTAAAAACAGCTTACTCGCGTTGTAACGATCCCGGCTACGCCGATCGGATCAACCCGGCATCAGAATCTTCTGTCTGGGTTGCTAACACGCCCATACGCAAGCGTTGGCGCCGCGTCCAGCGGCCGCCAAGCCGCTGGACGAAACCACGCACAGATGCCGTCGTCTATTTTCTATGGTGTAGAGAACAGCCGACGCAGCCGGCTGTTCTGGTGCCGGGCTGACAGACCCGAACCGATCGCAGCCGGTGCCGCGTGTGCGTAACGCCGGCCAGCCACAGCGGCGTACCGGCACCGGCCGCGGCGCGATTATCCGAGCCGTTCAATCACCGCATCGGTAAAGCGCTCGGTGGTGGCATTGCCGCCCAGGTCGGGCGTCACGCGATCGTGCTCGGCAACCACCGAGCGCACGGCGCGGCGCAGCCGGTTGGCGTTCTCGGCCTGGTCTACGTGTTCGAGCATGAGCGCGGCGGCGAGAATGACGGACGTCGGATTGGCAATGCCCTTACCCGCGATATCCGGCGCACTGCCGTGCACGGCTTCGAACATGGCACAGGTTTCACCGATATTCGCGCCGGGCGCGAGCCCGAGCCCGCCGATCAGACCGGCACACAGATCGGAGAGAATATCCCCGAACAGATTGGTGGTGACGATGACGTCGAAGCGCTCGGGGTGCATGACCAACTTCATCGCACAGGCGTCGACGATCACCTCGTCGTGTTCGATATCGTCGTATTCCTCCGATATCTGGCGCCCCACCTCCAGAAACAGCCCGGAGGTCGATTTCATGATGTTGGCCTTGTGCGCCAGCGTGACCTTGCGACGGCCGCGCGCCCGCGCCATATCGAAGGCGAAGCGAATGATGCGCTCGCATTCGGAGCGGGTGATCACCGACAGCGCCTCGGCACGGTTGCCGTCTTCCGAGACCTTCTGGCCCTGACCGGAATACATGCCGCCGGTGTTCTCGCGCACGGTGATGATATCGAGGTTGTTGTAGCGCGACTGCGTACCGGGCATCGACAGCGTGGGCCGAACGTTGGCATACAGGTCGAAATGCTTGCGCATGGCCACATTGACCGAGCGATAGCCCTTGCCGGAGGGGGTGGTGACCGGGCCCTTGAGCACCAGGCCGGTGCGTTCGATCGATTTCAGCGCCGACTCCGGCATCACGTCGGACTCGCCCGCGTCGAGCGCCGCCTGGCCCACGATGACTTCCTCGTACTCGAACCCGGTATCCAGGCGGTCGAGTACCCGCAGCGCGGCATTGACGATATCCGGGCCGATACCGTCGCCCTTGATGACTGTGACCGGCGTTTTGCTCATGGCGAATCCTCTAAGCTTGGAAAATATCGGGGCGCGGCCCATAGCTGTGGACTCGGCCTCCTGCTGACCTCATCCTAGCACCGCATCGCCGTCGGGCATGGCCACGTAATGACTGGCACCCGTACGCAGCGCGCGGCAGAATTGCGTCGTAGGGCGCGCCACGGCGCGCAATTCGATTACCAACACGAGCCGACCATGCGCTTGAACGCGACTTCTCATATTCGTCTGCTGCTTTGTACGCTCGTGCTGCTCGCGCTCGTGGCGCCGGCCGTGGCCCTGGCCCAGGACGAATTCGACGACGACTTCAAACCGCCGGTCGATCTGGTGGTGGTCATGAAGGCCAACCGGGTGATGTATCTCTATGCCAACGGCGAGATGGTCGAGCAGTTCCCCATCGCCCTCGGCAAGAACCCGATCGGCACCAAACGCAAGCGCGGCGACAATCGCACGCCCGAAGGGCTGTATTACCTGGACTGGCGCAATCCGGACAGCATCTTTCACCGCTCGATCCATATCTCCTACCCGAACGCGCGCGATCGCGAGGACGCCGACGCCCGCGGCGTAGACCCCGGCGATCTGATCATGATCCACGGCCAGCCGGACTATGACGACCGCGAGCGCGAGGGCGACTGGACCAACGGCTGTATCGCCGTATCCAATCAGGCGATCGATACGATCTGGGACCGCGTCTACGACGGCACCCGTATTCATATCTATCCGTAGCCGGATTGAACGCGCTGGTCGATCACGCCCGCAGCCACGCATGACCCCGCATCAGCCGCGCACGCCGAGCAGCCTGCCCGCGCACAAGCACCGGGCACTGCAACGCGCCCTGCGTATCGAATGGCTGACCCTGATACTGCGTATGAGCGTGGTCGCCGCGCTCTACGCGGCCTTGGGTACGGCCCAGGCGCTGACCGCGATCTGGCTGAAAAGCCTGTGGGCGCTGTTGCCACCGCTCGCTTTTATTGTCGCCTGCCGGGTCGAGAACCTGCGGCCGACGCCACGCTTTCCCTACGGTTTCTATCGTGCCGGCACCATTGCATTCCTGAGCGGCGCCCTGGCCCTTTCGGCGATGGGCCTGTATCTGCTTTATGTCGCGCTGCGCGGCCTGATCGTGCTCAAGCATCCGGCATTAGGCACGCTTTGGTCACAGCCATTGCCGGACTGGCCGGGCTGGCCGATGCTCGCCGCACTGGCCTACAGCCTGCTCGTGCCCATTATCGCCGGACGTTCGCGCCAGAGCCTGGCGATCGATCTGCACGACAAGGGCCTCTACGCCGACGCCACCATGGGGCGCGCAAGCTGGCTGGCCGGGGGCGCGGCGATCGTCGGCGTACTCGGCATCGGGCTGGGGCTTTGGTGGGCCGACTTTATCGCCACCCTGGCGATCGGCGCCGATATCCTGCGCCATGGCGCTCACCATCTTTACACTGCGGTATGCGACCTCATCGACGAGGTGCCGCGCGAACTCGGCAGCAGCCGGGTCGACCCGCTCGGCGGACGGATTCGGGATCGGCTTACCCGCCTGGCCTGGGTCAGCGATGCCCGCGTGCGGCTACGAGAAGAAGGCCGGCGTCTGACCGGTATTGCCTTCGTCTGCCCGCACGCGGATACGCCGGCGCTGGTAGCCCAGCTGGCCGAGGCGAGGGCCGATATCGAAGCCATGGACTGGCGCCTGCTCGACTTCGAACTGGTGCCGGTCACCAGCGCACGCTGTGCGGATGCGATACGCACACCGCGCTGAGGCCGCGGCGGCTTGGGCAGCTCTGCACAACCTGTCACGGTCGCGCCGTGTGCTTTACGCGTGATTGACAGACAAGTGAGAGCGTAGCGTGCGCAAGCCCATAAGCACGTTGCACGGTAGCGAACGCTGGCGCCGATCAAGCGCGCGCAAAGCCCTGGCCGTTCAGCGGTTCTGACCTGCCAATAAGGCAGGCGCTGGGCCTGGGCGCCTTGGCGCACCATCTGTGCGGACTCGAACGCGACCCGCGAGAGGTTATGCGCAAGCTTGCCTCGGTAACCGGCGGCGCTCGTGCAGACCGGTCGCGGGCGCTATCATGCGCATCGTTTTGCTCAAGGAATTTGGCGTGCCCCCTGTAAAGATGAGTCGGATGCTGGCCACCCGCCTGCTCTTCGAAGCCCAGAAACAGCCGGATGCCGAGGTGTGCGGCTTTCTCAGCCAGCGCGACGGCATACCCTATGAAATCTACCCGGTCGCCAACGTCGCGGCCGACCCGGCACGGCGTTTCGAGATGGACCCGGCCGGCCAGATCGCCGCGCTTAGAAACATGCGCGATCGCGGCGAGGACATGCTGGCGATCTACCATTCCCACCCCAGCGCGCCGCCCGAGCCCTCGGTCCACGACGTGGAAGGCCTGGGCTACCCGGAGGCGCTGTATCTGATCATCTCGCTTAACATCAAGGGCGTGCTGGAAATGCGCGCCTGGCAGCGCGAAGACGATGCCATGCACGAGCGCGTACTCACGATTCTGGACTGATCGACAAGCCGAACGCGCCGCCCCGCTTTAAGCTGTCGGTCAGCCGCCGCGCTTTTTTGTAGAATCGCGGGCTGACTCGCTCATCGACCCAACCGGCCTTCGCCCATGCGTCTATCCGCCTTTGCCCTGTCCACCACCAAGGAAACCCCGGCCGATGCCGAGATCGTGTCGCATCAGCTGATGCTGCGTGCCGGCATGATCCGCAAGCTCGGTGCCGGCCTGTATACCTGGACGCCGCTCGGTATCCGCGTATTGCGCAAGGTGGAAAACATCGTGCGCGAGGAGATGGACGCGGCCGGCGCACTGGAAGTGCTCATGCCGGCGGTCCAGCCCGCGGAACTCTGGCAGCAGAGCGGCCGCTGGGATGCCATGGGCGACCTCATGCTGCGCATGACCGATCGTGCCGAGCGCCAGTACTGCTTCGGGCCGACCCACGAAGAAGTGATCACCGACTACGCCAAGCGCGATATCAGCAGCTACAAGCAGCTGCCGGTCAACTTCTACCAGATCCAGACCAAGTTCCGCGACGAAATACGGCCACGCTTCGGCCTGATGCGCGCCCGCGAATTCATCATGAAGGACGCCTACTCCTTTCATATGGACGAGGCCGATCTGGATCGCGAATATCAGGTCATGCGCGCGGCCTATGCGCGGATACTCGATCGCATCGGGCTCGACTATCGCATCGTGGCCGCCGACTCCGGCGCCATCGGCGGCGCCAAGTCCGAAGAATTCCATGTCCTGGCCCAGGCCGGCGAAGACGAGCTTGCGGTCGCCGAAAACGGCGCCTATGCCGCCAATATCGAAGCCGCCACCACCCGCGCAAGCGATACGCCGCGCCCGGCGCCGGCTGGCGAGCTGCGCAAGGTCGACACCCCCGGGGTCGCCACCATCGCCGACCTGTGTGCCGCCCTCGATCTGCCCGCCGAAGCCACCGCCAAGGCGATCGTGGTCATGGGCGAGGACGATAAACCGGTACTGCTGGTGCTGCGCGGCGATCACAGTCTCAACGAAATCAAGGCCGAAGGCATCGACGGAATCGCCACCCCGCTGCAGTTCGCTGACGAAGCGATCATTCGCGAACATTTCGGCGCCGGCCCCGGCTCGCTTGGCCCGGTGAACCTCAACCTGCGCGTCATTGCCGACTACGGCGTCCAGAACGCGGCCGACATGGCGGTGGGCGCGAACTACGACGGCGCCCATTTCGTGAACTTCAACTGGGGTCGCGACGCCATCGAACCCGAGTTTGCCGATCTGCGCAACGTCGTCGCCGGCGACCCGAGCCCGGACGGCTCACCGCTGTCGATTCTGCGCGGTATCGAAGTCGGCCACGTATTCCAGCTCGGCGACAAGTACAGCCGTGCGCTGGAGCTGAGTGTGCTTGACGAAAACGGCAAGTCGATCACCCCGCAGATGGGCTGCTACGGCTTTGGCGTATCGCGGATTGTCGCCGCCGCCATCGAACAGTGCTTCGATAACGCCGGTATCTGCTGGCCGACCGCGATCGCGCCGTTCGAACTGGTCATCATTCCGATCAAGGCCGACAAGTCGGCGGCGGTACGCGAGGCCTGCGAGAGTCTGTATGCCGACTGCCGTCGGCTGGGTATCGACGTGGCCCTGGACGACCGCGGCCTGCGTCCGGGTCCGATGTTCGCGGACGCCGAGCTCATCGGCATCCCCCATCGCGTGGTGGTATCCGATCGCGGTATTGAAGCCGGCACGCTCGAATACAAGGGGCGTCGCGACAGCGACAACAGCGAAATTGAATACAGCGTGGAAGCCCTGCGGCAAAAGTTGGGCCGCTAGGCGCCGATAACGCTCAGGATTGCTTACGATAGCCCGCATCGCTGCGGGAACGGATGAGACGTGCGCCGGGGGCACGGTCTTGGCCAAGCGAGGGGGAGCAAGGCTTTGTCGGAAACGTATTCGCTGGCAGGCGTATCCGCGCCGCTGCTGCGTTTGATTTCGCGGGTGGCGCTGGGCTTGGCGTTGTTCGCGAGCACGCCCGCATACAGCGCGGCGGCCCAGCCCGAGACGGTGGATCCGGCGCTGCGCCGGGCGTTGATGACCGCGGTCAAGGATTCGGCCACCTTCTCGAACCGCTTCGAAGCCGAAGTGTGGCTGCTCGACATGTCCACGCGCCTGGAACGGCTGATGCCGGACGTGGGCCGGCGCATGGCCCTGCTCAAGACCGTCCACGCCGAAGCCAGCCGTGCAGGACTCGATCCGCAGGTGGTGCTGTCGCTGATTCAGGTGGAATCGGCGTTCCAGCGCTTCGCGGTATCGTCGGCCGGCGCCATCGGGCTGATGCAGATCATGCCGTTCTGGATCGACGAAATCGGCCGGCCCGACGACAACCTCTTCGACATGCGCACCAACCTGCGCTACGGCTGCACGATTCTGGCGTTCTATCTCGACAAGGAGAACGGCGATCTCACCCGGGCGCTGGCGCGCTACAACGGCAGCCTGGGCGAATACTGGTATCCGTCACGGGTGGCCAGCGCCCTGCAGGCCCGCTGGTACGCGCGCTAGGGATCACGCCGGGCGTTGCGTTGTCGTCGCATGCGCCGCAGGATAAGCCGCCGTTCGCCCATCGGTCGTACCTCATGCGTTTGTACTACAACCCGCGCTGTTCCAAATCGCGCGCCGCGCTCGAGCTGCTCGAGAACACGGGGCACGCGGTCGAGGTGGTGGATTACCTGCAGGCGCCCCCTGCGGCGTCGGAGCTTGCCCGGCTGATCGACGCGCTCGATAGCGCGCCCGCCGCGCTGGTGCGTACCGGTGATGCAAGCTTTGCCGACAGCGGTTATACCCGGTCCGCGCTCGATCGCGATACGGTCATCGCCCTGCTTGTCGCCCAGCCGGCGCTCTTGCAGCGGCCGGTGCTGGAAATCGATACCGCAGCCGTCATCGCGCGCCCGCCCGAACGCGTATTCGAACTCGTCGCATCCGACCAGGAACCCGATTCATGAGCAGCGTTTCCAAGAGCAACGAAATTCTCGTGCTCTATTACAGCCGCAACGGCGCCACCGCCGCGCTGGCCAATGAAATTGCCCGCGGTATTGCCAAGGTCAAGCCCATGCAGGCACGCGTACGCACCGTGCCCGAGGTATCTCCCGATACCGAAGCCAGCGCACCCTCGGTGCCCGAGCACGGCGCGCCTTATGCGACCCACGACGACCTCGAAAACTGTGCTGGCCTGGTCATGGGCTCGCCAACCCGCTTCGGCAATATGGCCGCGCCGTTGAAGTACTTTCTCGACACACTCTCGGGTCAGTGGTTATCCGGCACGCTGGCCGACAAACCGGCTGCGGTATTCACCTCCACCGGCAGCCTGCACGGCGGCCAGGAAACCACGCTCACGAGCATGATGCTGCCGCTCTTGCATCACGGCATGGTGATTGTCGGGCTGACCTATACCGCCGACAATCTCCTGGCCGAGACCGACAGCGGCGGCACCCCGTACGGCGCCAGCCATGTCGCCGGCGTGATCGGCGACAAGCCGCTGGCCGATATCGAAAAACAGATCGCCCGCAACCTCGGTGAGCGCGTCGCGCGCACCGCGCTCAAGCTGAGCGACCACTGATGCGCTGGTCTCGCTATGCCCTGATGCTGGCCGTGCTCGGCAATATCGCCCTGATCGCGAGCCTGTTCTGGATTGCCGGCGTGCATACCATGGAGCGGCTGCTGCTGGCCTCGATCTTCAGCCTGCCGCTGCTGGCCTCACTCAACGGCCTGGCGCGGGCACGCATCTATACCGCGGCCTGGGCATCGATGGCGGCGTTGTTCTATATGGCCTACGCCATGGTCGAATATATTGCCGGCGCGGCGACGCTGGCCGTGGATCTGTGCCTGGGCGCAAGCATCGCCATGTTCGTGGGCACCGTGGTGTTCGCGAAATGGGATTCGCGCGAGCGCGAAGCCCAGGGCCCTGGCGGCTAAGCGTTGCTTGTGCAACCCGATACTTCGAACGCGCTCTAGCGACTGCAAGAAACTCGGTCGGCTGCGCTCGCGGGCACAGGTTGCCCAGCAATGCACGCGTCGCGCGCGCTGGCCGGCTTCAGCCCAGAGTCTGCTTGACGAAGGGAATGGTCAGGCGGCGATGGGCCGCCAGCGAGGCATGATCGAGGGTATCGAGCGCGGCCATTAGCGCCGGCACGTCGCGCTCGCCGTGGCGCAGCAGCCAGCGCGCGGTGGCATCCGGCATTTCCATGCCGCGCTGGGCCGCCCGTTCGATAAGCAGGGCGTGCTTGTCGGCGTCGTCGAGTTCGGCGGTGGCGATCGCGCCGCCCCAGGCCAGGCGGCTGGCCAGATCGGCCAGCGCCAGTCCGAGCTCGGCGGGCGGCTGGCGATCCGCGACCAGCAGCCGTCCACCGCGGGCGCGCAGACCGTCGGTGAGGCTCAACAGCGCGATTTCGGCATCGCGGTCGCCGGCAATCGCGGACACGTTGTCAATACACACGCAGTCCATATCCTGTAGTCCGGCCAGCAGCGACTCGGCCTGATCGGCCACCTGATCCAGCGGTACATAAACGCTGCGATCGCCGGCATCGCCGGCGGCACGACAGGCGGCCTGTAGCAAGTGCGTTTTGCCGCTGGCTTCGGGGCCATGCAGGAACAGGCGTTCGCTGCGTCCATCGACAATCTGTTCGACTGCTGCAAGCACCTGCGCGTTGGTTTCACCCACGAACGCATCCAGCGTCGCGCTCTGCGGCAGCTGGACCCCCAGAATCAGCTGTGTCGCCATCGCCCCGGCCTTTTCTTCGAATGCACCGCCATCAATGATCGAGATAGGCGCGGCTGGAGCGCCACTGGCGGCCGCCGTAGCGCACGATCACCGCCATCGCGGCCGCGACCGGCAAGGCGATCAACACGCCGACGAAGCCCAGCAGCTGGCCACCGGCAAGAACCGCAAAGATCACCCATACCGGATGCAGGCCGATGGCATCGCCGAGCAGCAGCGGCTGCAGTATCACCTGTTCGAGCACCTGGCCAATGCCGAACACCACGAACACCCAGATCAGCTGGAAGGGATCGCCCGTCTGCACCAGCATGGCGACGCTGGATACCAGCAGCCCGCTGATCACGCCCACATACGGCACGAAACTCACCAGCCCCGCGCCGAGACCGATCACCAGCGCCAGGTCCAGGCCGGCCAGCCACAGGCCCACGATATAAATCGAGCCCAGCACCGTCATCACCAGCAGCTGGCCGCGGATGAACTGGCCCAGGACCTGGTCGGTCTCCTGCGCTAGTTCGCTGACCGTGCCGACATAGCGGCGCGGCAGCTGGGATTTGATCCAGGCGACCATGTGGTCCCAGTCGCGCAGCAGATAGAACATGATCACCGGGATCAGCAGCAGATTCATGGCGATCGCCATGAGCGCGGTGCCCGAGGAAAACGCCTTCTTGGCTACCGTGGTGGCAAAACCGCCGGCCGTGCCCCAGTTGTCGGCGATCAGGGTCTTGATGGCATCCACGTCGAGCGACTGCCCGTTGGGCCCCAGCGAGCCGAGATACGGCGCGGTCGTGCGTTGAATCCAGTCCAGATAGCGCGGCAGGTTCTGAATCAGCGTATTGAGCTGTTTCTGCAGCTGCGGCAGCAACAGCAGCAGCAATAACGACAGCAGCACGGTCACCACCGCGAAAACCACCACAACGCCGCTGGTACGCGACATGCGCAGCCGCTC
>NZ_CAXGSH010000076.1:0-20132 GCF_964012375.1 uncultured Salinisphaera sp. | reverse complement strand
GTGAGAGCGTAGCGTGCCCAAGCCAATAACAAGTGGCACGGTAGCGAACACTGACACCGATCAAGCGCGCGCAAAGCCGGCGGCCCGCAAGGGGTTCGGCCTCACAGACGCTGCCGCTGCGTTGCCAGGCTTGAACTGCCAGAAAGGCAGGCGCTGCGCCTGGACGCCTTGCCGCACCGTCTGTGAGCACTCGAACGCGATCCGCGAGAGGTTATGCAGAGCTTCTTCCCTAGCATCCCGTATTCGCGCGCGATGATAGCTTTCGCGCTGCGAAATCCGGCGCCAAAGCCGGCACACACGATCGTTCGATCGCATGATTGGCACCACCGCTTCGAGCCGCGTATCATCGATGCTGCCGGCACTCCTGCGGTGTTCGACGACCTCCCGGTTCCCCTTGAGCCTAAGTACCTAAACCGGGGTGGGAAACGTCGCAGGTGAGTACGCCCGCCTTGCTGCGGGAAACCTAATGCGGCGTGGAACGCCCCACTTGAGCATTCGTCTCAAGGATAGTGGACGGTCGACGGCACAGGCGGGAGTGTCGGCCCTTTCGTTTTCTTCCCCACTCGTTGATGCTGTTGCGCCATGAGCGTTTCCATCAACGACCAGCGTCGTGCCGCCCTGCGCGCGCGCCGCAATCTCGGCCCTGGCACCGCCCGCGCCGCCAGCCAGCAGGCCTGCCGGCGTATCGCCCGCCTGCCCGTATTCAAGCGCGCCCGCCGTATCGGCCTGTACTGGCCCATGCGTCATGAAGCCGACCCGCGGCTGCTGCTGCCTTATTTCAATCGACGCCAACAGGCATTCCTGCCGCGCGTTGCCGGCGAGCGTCTGGAATTCATCGCTATCGACGGCCCGGGCTTTCGCCAACGCCGTAGTCCGCTGGGCATCGTCGAGCCGATCACGCGCAGCGCACGGCCGGTCGCTGCGCTCGATCTGTTGATCATGCCCTTGTCAGCGTTCGACGCTGCCGCACGGCGTATCGGCATGGGCGGCGGCTTTTACGATCGCACGCTCGCCGGCCAGCACCCACGCGGTTTTCGCGGCCCCTGGCTGCTGGGCCTGGCGTTCGACGTGCAGCGCGTGGAACGCATTGTCACCCGCGCATGGGATATTCCCCTCGATGCGGTGGCCAGCGACGCCGCCATCTATCGGCGCGCGACCTGCCCCAGGTCACTACGGTAAACTCGGGCGCAACGCACTCAATATGTTTTAAAGGACCGGATACGCATGCGTTACTGGCTGATGAAATCCGAACCCGACGAGTTCAGCATTCAGGATCTGCAACAGCGCAAGAACCAGACCGAAGGCTGGGACGGCGTACGCAACTATCAGGCGCGCAATTTCATGCGCGACGATATGTCCGAAGGCGACCTGGCTTTCTTCTACCATTCCAACACCAAGGTGCCGGGCGTAGTCGGCATCATGCGCATCTCGCGGGCCGGCTATCCGGACGACAAGGCCTTCGACCCCAAGGATGCGCACTACGACCCGAAGTCCGATCCCGAGAACCCGCGCTGGTATCGCGTCGACGTCACCTTCGAACGCGAACTCGAACGCGTGATCTCACTCGCCGAAATCAAGGACCACGCCGACGAACTCGGCGACTTCCCGCTGGTGCGCAAGGGCAACCGCCTGTCGGTCATGCCAGTGGACAAACAGCACTGGGATTTCATTCTCGGGCTGGAACACAACACGCCGGAATAGCGCATCCGCGGCAGAGGCTAGCGTGCGCTGCTCACAATGGAGGCCCACTTGATGCCACAAGACCCGATTGCCGCCTGGCACGAGCTCGTCGAGCGTCGTAGCGCCGACGGGCTGGAGGCCTTGGTCGACGAACACGCCGTGTTCTACTCACCCGTCGTGCACACGCCACAAACCGGCAGAGCCGTTACCGTGAAGTATCTGGCCGCCGCGCTGCAGGTTTTCGCCACTGACGATTTTACGTACGTGCGCCAGGTGAAAGACGAAAACAACGCGGTCCTCGAGTTCGAAGTCGAACTCGATGGCATCCAGGTCAACGGCGTGGACATGATCCGCTGGAACGACGCCGGCAAGATCACCGAATTCAAGGTCATGCTACGACCGTTGAAGGCCGTCAACCTCATCCATCAGAAAATGGCGGCCATGCTGCAGGCGCGTTAGCCAACGCCAAGGGCCTCGTCGACGCGCGCGATCACGGCTGCAACGGGAATGAGCGCCATCACGCCCGCATCATCTTCGATACGGGTTCCCCATTTGAGCGTATCCGGGGTGGCGTTGCGGTAGCGGGCTGCAGCTTCGGCGAAGTAGTCCACGCAGAATTGCCGTGAGCGATAGGCGCCACTGCGGCGCGGGTCGGTCGCAGCGTGCAGCGAGATGGTGGTGATGTCGGTGGCATTGGCCATATGGGCCGGCCCGGAGTCGGGAGTGATCAACACCCGGCCGCGTTCGAACAGGGCGATCAGCTGCTTGAGGTTGGTCTGGCCGATCAGGTTGGTCGCCGACGCGCTCATGGCCGCCTCGATATCCGCGCCCATCTGGCGTTCCAGATCGCTCGGCCCGCCGACGAGCACGACGCGTAAGCCGTGTTCATGAGCGGCGTGATCGGCCACCGCGGCATAGCGGTCGGCCAGCCAGTTGCGCCGGGTATGACTCGAACAGGGGCTGATGAACAGAATCTCGCGGGCATCGTCGCCAGTTAGTTCGCCCGCTCGGGCGCGATCGGCCTCGGCGATCGGCACGCGCCAATCCATGACCGGGTCGGTTGCACCCAGCATGGCAGCGAAGGCCAGAAAGCCGTCGACCACATGCCGGCTTTGAACCGCAGGGATGCGCTCGCGCACGAACAGGCGTTGGCCGTCGCGGGCCCGCCTTGCGTCGAAGCCGATACGCCGGTCGGCCTTGACCAGCAGGCTGATACGGTTCGCCCGCCAGCTGGCATGCATGTTCAGCAGCGCATCGAACCGCCGACCGGCGAGTTGGCGCTTGAGATCGGCGATGGCGGCACGCCCGCCACGCTTGTCGTAGACCAGGCATTCAACGCCTGGAATATCGACGACCAGCCCCGCCTCGGCCTTGTTGATGATCCAGGCGATTTGGATATCCGGATAGGCGGCCTGAAGCGTGCGGATCGCCGGCACAACATTTGCGCAGTCGCCCAGGGCCGACAGCCGCAGAATACATATGCGGCGCGGTATCGCGCCCTGGCCTGTAGCCGTCATTCAGCCGGCTTGGGCGTGGCGGTTGCGTCTGCGCCCTTGTCATTGCCCGTCGCGGCTCGGTCGGCCGAGCGTTCGGCTTCGATGAAAATACGTTTGACGTTCTCGCAGCGCTTCTTGATATCGCTGTCCATGCGTTCGATCTCGTTCTGGATCTGTTCGCCGCTCAGGCCCTTGGCAAACCGTACGCTGATATTCACCAGGATGAAGTTGGGTCCGACATGCATGGTCAGCACTTCGTTGGTGCGCGCGACCGACTCGTAGCCGGATACGACGTCGCGAATATCGCGTACCACGTGCTGGTTGGCCGCTTCGCCGATGAGCAGGCCCTTGGTTTCGATCGCCAGCCATACCGCGGTGATAGCGAGAATGATACCGATACAGATCGAGGCGATGCCGTCGAATATCTCGATGCCGGTGAGCTGACCGGCCAGCAAGGCGCCAAACGCGATCACCAGGCCGAGCATGGCCGCACTGTCTTCGAACAACACCAGGAACGTGGCCGGATCCTTGCCGCGTCGAACGGCTTCGAATACGCCCCATTTGCCCTTCACGCGATTGAATTCCTTGGCCGCGACAAACCAGGCCGCGCCTTCGAAGAGCATCGCCAGCCCCAGCACGACGTAGTTGATCATCGGGCTTTCGATCGGATGCGGGTGCAGCAGCCGGTTCACGCCCTCATAGATCGAAATGCCGGAGCCCACCGCAAAGATCAGCACCGCGACCATGAAGCTCCAGAAATAGATCTCCTTGCCGTAGCCGAACGGAAACCGCGCATCCGGCGGCCGCTTGGCCCGCTTCATGCCGTAGAGCAACAGGCCCTGGTTGCCGGTATCCACGGTGGAATGGATGCCTTCGGCCATCATCGCGGCACTGCCGGTAAAGGCGGCGGCGATGAACTTGGTGACCGCGATCAGCAAATTGCCGGTCAGCGCGGCGATGATGACGGTTTTCGAACCCGAAGCCATGGCGTTATCCCTGAGAAGCAAACGGCCGCCGCCTCCCAGGGCGACGGCTTGAACAATCGATCAGTGCGAGTGCAGAAACAGCTGGTAGGCCGGGTTCTGGCTTTCTTCGGCATACTCGTAGCCAAGCGCGTCCAGCGCGGCCCGACAGTCGGCCTGCTGATCGGGGGCGACCTGCATGCCCACCAGGACCAGCCCGTGGGCATGGCCGTGATTACGATAGTGGAACAAGGAAATGTTCCAGCGATCGCCTACGCTGTTGAGAAACTTGAGCAGCGCGCCGGGGCGCTCCGGGAATTCGACTCGAAAGAGCACTTCATCGCCGGCACCGCGAGCCCGGCCGCCGACCATGTGCCGTACATGCAGCTTGGCCATTTCATTGCGGCTCATGTCGACGACCTCGTAGCCGTGGGCTTCGAGATCGGCGATCAGCGCATCGCGCTCGGCGACGCCGTTGGTCAGCTTCACGCCACAGAACACCTGGGCGCGCTGGGCATCTGCATAGCGATAGCTGAATTCGCTGATCGAGCGATCGCCGATACGCATGCAGAACTCGCGAAACGAGCCCGGCCGCTCCGGAATGGTGACCGCCAGCAACGCTTCGCGACGCTCGCCCAGCTCGGCGCGTTCGGCGATATAGCTCAGCCGGTCGAAGTTGACGTTGGCCCCGGAGGTGATCGCCACGAGGTGCTGATTCGTGATGCCGGTTTCGGTCACGTACTTCTTGGCGCCCGCGACCGCCAGCGCCCCGGCCGGCTCGGCGAGCGCACGGGTGTCTTCATAGATATCGCGTACGGCCGCACAGATTTCATCCACGCTCACCGTCATCATCGCGTCGACGTGCTTGCTACACAGCCGGAACGGCTCCTTGCCGGCCTGCTTGACCGCCACGCCGTCGGCGAACAAACCGACTTCGGGCAGCATCACCCGCTCGCCTGCGGCCAGGGCCGCCCCCATGCTGGCTGCGTCCTCCGGCTCGACGCCGATCACGCGAATATCCGGGCGTACGCTCTTTATATAGGCCGCCACGCCGGCCAGCAGACCGCCGCCGCCCACGCAGACGAACACGGCATGAATATCCTGCGGATGCTGGCGCACGATCTCCATGCCGATGGTGCCCTGGCCGGCGATGACGTCCGGATCGTCATAGGGGTGGATATAGACCAGGCCGTCGCGCGCCTGCAGCTCGGCGGCATGGGCGGCGGCTTCATCGTAGCTGTCGCCGTGGAGCACGATTTCGCCGCCAAACCCGGCCACCGCCCGTACCTTGATCTCGGGCGTGGTGCGCGGCATGACGATCACCGCGCGAATGCCCATGTTGCGGCCCGACAGCGCCACGCCCTGGGCGTGGTTGCCGGCCGAGGCGCAGATCACGCCGCGTTCGCGCTCTTCCGGGGTGAGCTGGGAGATCTTGTTATATGCGCCGCGCAGCTTGAACGAGTGCACCGGCTGCAGATCCTCGCGCTTGAGATAGACGGCGTTGCCGATACGCGCGCTCAGCTGATTGGCCTGCATCAACGGCGATTCAATGGCCACGTCGTAGACACGCGCAGTATTGATGCGCTTGAGATAATCGGCATCGCCGATATCCACGGCCGAGGCGGACGACGATTCGGCGGTCTGTTTCAGGCTGCTGGTCATGGATCGCAAGGGTTAGGACAAGCCGCAATGCTAAACCCTTGCGTGCTCCCAGACCATCGCAGCGATGCCCGCGCTGCCGGCGCGATGGGTCGCGACAGGCACGGGCCATCGCGTATCATGCGGCCAGTTAATCGACCGGGGTCGAAATGAACACCAGCATCGTTTTCGTGGGCGGCGGCAATATGGCCACCAGCCTGATAAGCGGACTGCGCAATGCCGACTGGGCCGGTGAGCGCATCACCGTGGTCGAGCCCGACGAAGCCAAGGGCCAGCAGCTGGGCGCGGACTACGGCGTGAACGCGGTTTCAAACGCCGATTCGCAGAGCCTGAATGCCGATGTGATCGTGCTGGCGGTCAAGCCGCAGATGATGCGCGAGGTCTGCCAAGGCCTGGTGGAACCGCTGGCCGATCGCAGGCCGTTGATCGTATCGATCGCGGCCGGGGTGCCGATCGCCGGGCTTCGCCAGTGGCTGGGCGCCGAGCATGCCTATGTGCGCTGCATGCCCAATACGCCCTCGCTGATCGGCGCCGGCGCGACCGGCCTGTATGCCGAGGACGGCGTGACCGACGCCCAGCGCGACCTGGCCGACAGCATTCTCGAAACGGCCGGCATGACCGCCTGGGTGGCCGATGAATCGCTGCTGGATGCGGTGACCGCGACGTCCGGCAGCGGCCCGGCTTATTTCTTTGCGTTCATGGAAGCCATGCAGGCGGGCGCGGTCGAGCTCGGCCTCGACGAAGCCACGGCACGTCAGCTGGTGCTGCATACCGCGCTCGGTGCCGCGCGCATGGCCATCGAATCCGGCGACGACCCGGCCACTCTGCGCGAGAAAGTCACGTCCCCGGGCGGTACCACCGCCGCCGCGCTGGAACAATATGCCGCCGGCGATCTGAACGCCCTCGTCGCTCGTGCCATGCAGGCGGCCGCGGGCCGGGCCGACAGCCTCGCCACCGAATTGCTCGATAAGTAGAACCGATGCTCAACAACGCCAACGACGCCCTGCTTTTTCTCATCGATACGGTCTTTGCGCTGTATATCGTGGTGGTGCTCATGCGCGTGCTGCTGCAGTGGGTGCATGCCGATTTTCGCAACCCCATCTCGCAGTTCGTATGGCAGGCCACGCGCATGCCCGTGGGCATTCTCGGCAAGGTCATCCCGCGCTGGCGCAATCTGGATATTCCCGCGCTCGTATTCGCGGTCATCCTGTGCTTCATCAATATCGAGATCGACCTGGCGCTGGCCGCCCCCCAATACGGCCCCCAGCCGCTGCTGGCGCTGTGGTGGGCGGTGCTCAAGGCGGCCGTACTGGTCTGCAACTTCTATTTCTTCACCATCCTCATCCAAGCGTTGATGTCGTGGATTTCGCCCGGCCAGCATTCGCCAGCCACGGCGATTCTGTGGACCATCAACGAGCCGCTGCTGCGCCCCGTGCGTAACGTCATACCCGCGGTCGGCGGGCTGGACCTGTCGCCGCTGGTGGTCATCATCGGCCTGCAGGTGATCAGCCGCCTGCTGCCGCTGCCGGGCCTGTTCCGTTAGCGATATGGCCACGCACGCCGATTTTCCGGGCTCGGTCGGCCTGGTCGAGCCCCACACGCTGCATGTCGAAGGCCCCATGCCGCTGGACTGCGGCAAGAAGCTTTCGCAGTTCGAGCTCGTCTACGAGACCTACGGCACGCTCAACGCCGACGCTTCGAACGCGGTGCTGATCTGCCACGCGCTGTCGGGCAATCATCACGCCGCGGGCTATCACGACGACACCGATCCCAAGCCCGGCTGGTGGGATAAATGCATCGGCCCCGGCAAGATGATCGATACCGATCGCTTCTTCGTGGTCTGCCCGGCGAATCTGGGCGGCTACAACGGCTCGACCGGCCCGCACAGCGCGCATCCGGAAACCGGACGCCACTACGGGCCCGACTTCCCTGTCGTCACCGTGGGCGACTGGGTGCGTTCGCAGGACATCCTGCGTGACGCGCTCGGCATCGAGCAGTGGTGTGCGGTGATCGGCGGCAGCCTGGGCGGTATGCAGGTCATGCAGTGGTCGATCGACTTCCCGGACCGGCTGCGCCATGCCGTCGTTATCGCCGCTGCGCCGAAGCTGTCGGCCCAGAACATCGCCTTCAACGAAATCGCGCGTCAGGCCATCGTGACCGATCCGGAATTCCACGGCGGGCGCTACTACGAACACAACGTGGTGCCCCGCCGCGGGCTGATGCTCGCGCGCATGCTCGGGCACATCACCTATCTGTCAGACGAAGCCATGCGCGCCAAGTTCGGCCGCGATCTGCGCGACGGGCGGATCTCCTACGGCTTCGACGTGGAGTTCCAGGTCGAGTCCTACCTGCGCTATCAGGGGGCCTCGTTCGTGGATCGCTTCGATGCCAACACCTATCTGCTGATGACCAAGGCGCTGGATTACTTCGACCCGGCCCATGCCCACGGCGGCGATCTGGCCCGCGCATTCGAGCCGGTGACCGCCCGTTTCATGGTGATCTCGTTCACCTCCGACTGGCGCTTTGCCCCCGCGCGTTCACGCGAGATCGTGGATGCACTGGTCGATGCCGGCAAGCAGGTTTCCTATGCCGAAGTCACCTCCGACCTGGGCCACGACGACTTCCTGCTGACCATGCCCCACTACGTGAACACGCTGCGGGCCTATCTGAACCGGGCAGCGGTCGAGATCGGCGCATGAATACGCACACCACCGACAGCCACGACGGCCTGCGCGACGACCTGGCCCTTATCTCCAACTGGATCACCCCCGGCGCGCGCGTGCTGGACCTGGGCTGCGGCGACGGCGCGCTGCTGGCCCATCTGCAGGCGCACAAGCAGGTCAGTGGCTATGGCCTGGAAATCGACGCCGACAACGTCATCGAATGCGTGGCCGCCGGCGTGAACGTGCTCCAGCTCGACCTCGATGCCGGCCTGGAACAGTTCGAGGACAACAGCTTCGATTTCGTGGTGATGAGCAGCGCGCTGCAGGAAGTACGGCGCCCCGACGAGCTCGTCGACGAAATGCTGCGGATCGGCCGCGACTCGATCGTGACCTTTCCCAACTTCGGCCACTGGAAGCCGCGTGTCTCACTGGGCCTGCGCGGGCTGATGCCGGTGTCCGGCTCGCTGCCGAACCGGTGGTACGATACCCCGAACATCCATCTTTGCACCGTGCGGGATTTCGAAACCTTATGTCGGCAAAAACAGGTGGACATCGTGCGCAGGCACGTGGTCAATCACGCGCATCGCAGCAATATCGGCATGCGCACCTTCCCCAACCTGCTGGGCGAAATCGCTCTGTATCAGCTGCGCCATCACGCCACGGCCTGATCGCCTTCGCGATTCTGGCCCTGCTGTTCGCCCTGCCGGCGCTGGCCGGCGGCAGCGTCAACAGCGGCGACTACGTGGTGCACTACAGCGCCGTGAACAGCCTGCAGATCCCGCAGGCGGTAGCCAAGGCCAACGGTATCGAGCGCGCCGGCGATACGGCCATCGTCATGATTACCCTGCAGAAACCCACGGCAGACGCGCCCCTGAACGCGGTCCCAGCGAACGTCACCGGCACTGCCCGTTCGCTCATGGGCGAACGCAAGACGCTGACCTTCAAGCGCGTGGAAAGTGCCGGCAGCGTCTATTCGCTGGCGCCGGTGGCCATCGACGATGAGCAGACGCTGACCTTCGACCTGAACGTGCGCGCCGCCGACGGCCGGGCCACGGTTCCGATCCGCTTCAATCAGACCTTCTATACGCGCTAGCTATACGCGCCAGCCCCGCGATGCCCGTACCGCTCATTCGCCGGTGACGGC
Organism: uncultured Salinisphaera sp.; assembly: GCF_964012375.1. NCBI lineage: Bacteria > Pseudomonadati > Pseudomonadota > Gammaproteobacteria > Salinisphaerales > Salinisphaeraceae > Salinisphaera > uncultured Salinisphaera sp. The sequence goes on along the minus strand of NZ_CAXGSH010000076.1, from coordinate 10,528 downwards.
GAGCTTGGCGCGTATGAACTGCTCGTGCGGCAGGTAGAGCAGTTCCGAGAGTTCGCGCAGCAGATGCTCTTCATGCGCATCGATATGGTGGTCGGCGTAGGCCACCCGCCAGAGCATTTCCATGACCTGGCGCTTCTCGCTCTCCGTCAACCCGTCGTTGAGGGTTTTCAAGTATTTGTAGAGCGATACCGACTGTTCGGCCCGCGGCGCGGCGTCGGCGATAAGTTCATCGGTTTCGGCCGCATCAAGCGCGAAGTGGCCCTGTAACTGGCGCCGTATTTCGGCGTATTCGGCATCGTCGTGACGATGATCGGCATGCGCCATTTCCAGCAGCAGCACGGCCGCCGCAATTCGCTGCGCGCGCTCCACGTCGCGCGGCTCGTCGACCTGCGGGTTGAGCGCCTGGCTCAACCGTTCAAACAATCCCATCAGTCACTCTCGTTCTCGTTCAGGTGCGCGACCACGCGCTTTCTTAATTCGGTGAGCCGGCCGTGAAGGAAATGGCCGGCGCCTTCGAGAATCTGGACATCGACAGCCGGCTCGAGTTCACGCACCGCGGCGATCGAGGTATCCACATCGATCACATCGTCGGCATCGCCGAACACCGCGAGCCACTCACTCGTCGGGCGCGGTAGCGCCTCGTCGAAATAGCTGCTTGGAAAGCCCACCGTAACCAACTTGGGCGGCGCATCACGATCGGCCAGCCGCAGCGCCACCGCCGAGCCGAAAGAAAAACCGCACAGGGCGGCCAGCGGCAGGCCGGAGGCCTCGAGGGCCCAGTCGCGAACGGCCGCCGCGTCGTCGACCTCGCCCACGCCCTCGTCGTATCGGCCCTGGCTGGCGCCGACGCCCCGGAAGTTGAACCGCACCGCGGCCAGCCCGGCCATGACGGCCGCCCGCGCGATCATGAACACCACCTTGTTGTCTTTGGTGCCGCCGTGCTGCGGATGCGGGTGACAAATCACCGCGATACCGCGTGCGCTGTCCTCCGGCATATCGATATCGATCTGCAGTTCGCCGGCGGGGCCATCGATCTGTCCGCTGGCGCTATCGCCGGCTTGGGGCCATTCGAGCATGGAATCCAGTCGCTGTTGGGTTAGGTGGGGTCGGGGCTGTCGTTGCGCTGCGCGCCGCTGCCGGCCGGGCCGCCGTCGGGCGCCTCCGACTCGTCGGCGGCGAGCTGGGCCGCGGCCGCACGTTCGCTGACCGCTTCGGCGCGCTCGGCACGGGCACGGCGACGTTCGGTCGCACTCTTCTTGGGCGCGTAGTAGATCACCGTATCGCCCTCTTCGGGGCGCGGGGTGGCGCCAGCGGCATGGAACAGCACCGTGTCGTCGGCGTAGAGCGTGGCAATAATCACGGCATCCGGCGGGCAGTCGCGACGGAAATCTTCGCGCGTATAGCCTTCTGTCAGCCGCGTCTTGTAGAACTGCCAGCTCTGGAAATGCTTGCGCCAGAGTTCTTCGTACTGCGCATTTTCGTGGAAGGCCGGGCGGCCGCGCAGCGGACGGGCCACCACCTTGGACTCGTTATCCTCGTCGGCCGCATACATGGGCAGCTGGAACACGCGGTCGTGCTCGAGGCTGGTCACGAAATGCGAGCACACCAGCGCGTTGTAGGCATCGTTGCTGGTCGCGGCGAGCAGGCAGGAAATCTCGTTGAGCTCCAGCGACTGCTGGATCTGGTCCGACAGCACTTCGCCATAGAGCACGCGCACCCCGGCCAGGCGCGCGGTACGCAGTCGGTGCCAGGACGAGTCGACCAGCAGCACCTGGATATTGAGCTCGTTGGTAAGCGCTCGCGCGAGCTCGGTCGACCAGGGCGACGCGCCCACGATGAGCACGCCGTTGGGCTCGGCCGACAAACGCAGCCAGCGCGATACGCGCCCGATCGAAAAGCCGTGCAGGATGACCGTCGAGAACACGATGGCGAAGATCAGCGGCAACAGCTGCTCGGCACCGCCATAGCCGGCTTCGACCATGCGCGGGCCGAACACACCGGCCACAGCTGCGGCCACGATACCGCGCGGCGCAATCCAGGCGACCAGGGTACGATCGCGCCAGTTCATGTCGGTGAAGGCGGTGGCCAGAAAGATCGCGACCGGACGCACCACGAACAGCACCGCAAACACCAGCGCCGCGGCATGCCAGTCCAGATGCAGCAGCACGTTCGGGTCGAGATCGGCCGTGAGCACGATGAACACGGTCGAAACCAGCAGGATGGTGATGTATTCCTTGAATCGCCTCAGCTCGGCCATACCGGCAATGGACAGATTGCCCATGACCATGCCCATGACGGTCACCGCGAGCAGCCCTGCTTCGGCAAAGAACTCGCTGGCCACGCCGTAGATCACCAGCACGAACGCGAAGGTCAACGGTGCCTTGAGATATTCCGGCACCCAGGTGTGGTTGAACGCCCACCCCAGGGCCAGGGCCACGCCGCCACCGAGCACGAAGGAAATCAGGATCGCCCAGCCGAGGTCGATAAATACCTGCGCCCCGTCGGCGGCATCGGCGCCGGCAAAGACGAAATACTGGAAAACCAGCACCGCCAGCAGTGCCCCGATGGGGTCGTTGATGATGCCTTCCCATTTCAGATAGGAGGCCGTCCGCCGGTTCAGGCCGGCCTGGCGCAGCATGGGAATGATCACGGTGGGCCCGGTCACGATCAGAATCGCGCCGAAAAGAAGCGATACCGCCATCGACAGCTGGCCGATGTAGTAGGCCGCCGCGGTATACAGGGCCCAGGAAAGCACGGCACCCACGGACACCAGTCGTTTCACGCCCGATGCGGCTTCCTTGAACTCATGCAGGCGCAGACTCAACCCGCCCTCGAACAGGATGACCGCGACCGCGAGGCCCACCATCGGCGACAGCACATCGCCGATATCCTCGGTCGGGTTGACCACGCCAAATACCGGTCCGGCCAGCACGCCGCTGACAAGAAAGAGCACGATCGCCGGCATCCGCAGCCACCAGGCGATCCACTGCGAGAACACGCCCAGCGCGACGATCGAGATCAGGATCAGAGAAAGATGATGTTCCATTAACCTTCGCTAGGCGACACGGGCTCGCTCACCAGTCGAGTGGAAAAACCATAGCCAGCAGCCACGGGCCGGCGATTGTTGGATACGGTTGGTAGTCGCTAGCGTGATGCTCAGAGCGAGTCCCAGCTGCTGCCCTTCTTCTGGCGCCGGAACAGCGGCAGCACAAGGCCGATAATCACGCCGCCAATCAGAATGAGCGCGCCGATCTTCATACCGTCGCGACGGCTTTGCAGGCCTGCGTTCTCATGCCGCAGGCGTTCGTTGTCGCTGCGCATGGACAACAGCTCTTCGCGATATTTTTCGTTTTCATTGCTGATACGGACCGCGTCGGCCGAGGTTTCGCGCAGCTGCTGAAGGCGTTGCGACAGCTCCTGATTTTCGTTTTCCAGCGTGCTCTTGGTTTCGGTGAGCTCCTGCGAGCCGCTGCGTACTTCCGCGAGCTGCTCCTTGAGCTGTTCGTTTTCCTGCTTGAACTTCTCGGTCTGTTCCTGCATCGCGGCAATACGCGTGCGTGCCGCCGGCTCGTCGGAGAGAAAACGCGTCAGCACGTAGCCCGTGGTTCCATCGCTGGTGCGCACCTGGGTCCAGCCGTTGGCCTCCGACAGGGTGGTCAGCCGATCACCGGCCTTGACCAGTTCGCTGATGCGATAGCCCGTGCCCGGACCGCGGCGCATGTTGATCGACAATTCATCGCTGACATAGCGCGTTGCCGCCGTTGCAACACCGCTGAAGAGCATAATGCCGACAAGGGCGGCGAGCAGCCCGGTTTGATAACGCATGAGAGGCCTTTCTTCGATTCTGGTTACAGTCGTTCAAGCTTCGGCACGCAATCACCGCGCACGGCTTGCGGGCGTGGCGGGCGGCCAGCGCCCGAGTGTAGCAAACACGCCGTGGTCTTCGACGCTCTTTTTAAAGGGGCCGACCGGCCCATTGCCAGGCGGCTTTTCTGACTGCATTGTGCGCGACCGATCGCTAGACTAACCCTACCCTCTTTTCTGCTTGAGCTACATGGAATTGACCGATATCGGCGCGAATCTCGCGCACGAAAGCTTCGCCGAGGATCTGGACGCCGTGCTCAGCCGGGCTCAAGCCGCGGGCGTGAGCCGGCTGGTGGTAACCGGCAGTGATTTGCACAGCAATCGGCATGCCATATCGCTGGCCGAGCGCTATCCCGGGCTGTGCTTCGCCACCGCCGGCCTGCATCCACATCATGCCGAAGACTGGTGCAGCGAGCTCGAACAGCTCATCCGCGACAGTGCCGCAGCCCGGCAACTGGTCGCGGTCGGTGAAACCGGGCTCGACTTCTTTCGTGATATCGCACCGCGTGCCGCCCAGGAAAAGGCGTTCGCCGCTCAGCTCGCCATCGCCTGCGAGCACGACATGCCGGTGTTTCTGCACCAGCGCGAGGCCCATGCGCGCTTCCTTCCGATTCTGCGCGAGTACCTGCCCGCGTTGCCGCGTGCCGTGGTGCACTGCTTTACCGACAGCCGCGATGCCCTCGACGACTACCTGGAAGCCGGCTGTCATATCGGCATTACCGGCTGGGTATGCGATGAACGCCGTGGACGCGATCTCTACGAAAACGTCGCCCGCATTCCCGATGACCGGCTCATGATCGAAACCGATTGTCCGTATCTAATGCCCCGCACGATCCGTCCGAAACCCAAGACCCGTCGCAACGAGCCGGCCAACCTGCCCTGGGTGGTGGACACGATCGCAGCGGCGCGCGGCCAGTCGGTAGAACAAGTGGCAACGCTGACCCACGCCAACGCGGCACGATTCTTCGGCCTCGACGCTCCCCGTTGATCAAGCAGTAGTACGGATGGTCGCAACACCGCGAAAGCCGTTATGCTGTCGAATCCATTCCGAATCCAGAGATTCTCATGAGCCAGAGCGCCGAAACCGAAACCCTCAAGAAAGACATCGAACAGCTGCGTAACGATCTCGCTGCCCTGGCCAAGAGCTACAAAGCCTCCGGCGAGAACCAGGCCCAGGCCGGGCTGGACGCGGCGCGCGGCAAATACGACGAACTGCGCCGCGAAGCCGGTCGCCATGCCCAGGATGTCGGTAGCGAAATCGAGGCCCGTCCTTTCACCAGCGTTCTCGCGGCGTTCGGTATCGGCCTCGTTCTGGGCAAGCTGATCGGCCGCTAGGCCATGGGCAGCATCAAGGAAAAGATCATTCGGGTGCTGAGCCTGAATGTCGTGCTGTGGCTGCTCATGCTGCTGGTTTTCAGCGGCCTGCTGATGTGTACCGCAGGCATTTATCTGTGGCTGGGCCAGCACTATTCCCAGGTCGAAGCGCTGCTGCTGTCCGGCGGCGGCTTGGTGGGCGTGGTGGCCCTGCTTTTGATCTGCGTGCTGTTGTCATCGCGCCGCAAGCCGGCAACCGCGCCGGCCGCCGCGAGCGAGAAGAAACCGGTGAACTCAACGCCGGATAACGCGATCGAGCATCAGCTAAGGCCGATTCTCGGCAACCAGGCCACCGACTGGGCGAAACGAAACAGCGGCCTCGCCATTGCCGGTGCGCTGACCGCGGGCGTTGTCATCGCGGCGAGCCCGCGCACGCGGGCGCTGATTGCCGGTGCAGCCGGGCCAATCTTCACCCGCAAGGCCATGCAGATGTTCGAGCGCATGACCGACAACTAGGGCCTGTGGGGTGGCGCCCCGGCTCTGAAATACGTAGCTGCCGCGCCCGAGCGCAGCGCCTGTCCTGTAGGCAGGCAGCGCTCGGCAACGCGGCGGTGTCGTATTTGAGAGCGAACCCTGCGCAACCGGTGGTTACGCTTTGCCGCCAAGACCAACGAACCGCTCAAACCACTCGAGACCCGGCAGACGGGTATGCCGACGCCCTGCATGCCTGGCGTCAACTTTCTCACTGTCTGGATGGGCATCCGTGGCACCCGGATTCTCTATCCATGATCGGCGAAACACTTGGAACAGGAATGATTATCAGTTAGATTTGATGCCGCCATCCATCCGCTGCCTGTCCCGCCATGAAGCCCTCTATCCATCTTTCCAGGTCGCTGCTGCTTGGCGCCCTCGTTCTATGCGCCCAATCTGCGTTCGCACACAGCGGCGACGCGCCCGGCGTTGCGGAAGTCAAGGAACATATAAGCGATTACGAAAGTGAGATCGCGGATATGCGCAACACGACGTCCGCGATTGTCGCCGATTACGACAAGGGCGAGGATGTGGGCAAGCGGGTCGATGCCCTGGTCGAAACCTGGGAAGAAGTCGAGTTCCACGAGGCGGTGGAAACCCATGCGATGGTTCTCTATCCGCCGATCTGGACCGCGCTCGGCGGCCTGCGCGAGGCGGTGGACGAAGCCAATGCCAGCGACAAGGTTGCCGCCTGGCAGATGCGCCTCAACAACGCCCTGCAGGAAGGCGTGGGCGCGCTCAAGCTGGTGGCATCCCAGCCCGCGCCCGCATCCGCGGCGCACGGCCACGACAAGGCAGCGACCTCGCACCAAAGCGACGAGCCGACCATAGAGATCATCAAGGAAAATCTCGCCAAGGTCGTGGAACGCTACCGCGCCGGCGACAGCGAAGGCGCGAGCGCGCTGATTCACCAGACCTATATGCAGCGCTTCGAAGGTATTGAAGGCACGTTGATCGAGAGCGACGCCGATCTGGTCACGGACCTGGAGAAAGATTTCAATGCCACGCTGCCGCTGCTGATCGAGCGCTCGGCATCTGCCGACAAGCTGGCCGCCGAAGTGAAATCGATGAACGCCAAGCTGGACCGCGCCCAGACGATTCTGGACGAGGCGGCCAAGAACAAGCCGTCGGTATTCTGATGCTTGATCGTCGCAGCCTGCTCAAGAGCGCACTCGCGCTCGGGCTTGTCGGTCCGGGCGCGCTGTGGGCCGCCGATACTCCCACGGCCGAGGCGGAATCGGCCGACGACCTGCCGCCGCTCGCCGGCACTCTCACGGTCTATCTGGGTCGCGGTGAAGGCGGTCTGTACGATGATATCGTCGCCGCCATACGCAAACGCAACCCGGATCTCGACCTCAGGATCCGGCGCGGGCCATCGGCGGCGCTGGCGAACACGCTGATCGCCGAATCACGCGCGGGCGTAAAGCGTGCCGACCTGTTCTGGTCCATCGACGCGAGTTCGCTCGGCGTCGTCGCCGCACAGGGCAAGAGCCGGCCGATCCCCGCTTCGATACAGCGTCATATCAAGCCCGCGTTTCGCTACGACCAGTGGGCAGCGATCTCCGGGCGCTTGCGCACGGTGGCGTACAACCCCGACCGAATCCAGGCCGCGCAGCTGCCCACGCGAATCATGGATTTCGCCAAAACCGATCTCAAGATCGGCTGGGCACCTGCCTACGGCGCGTTCCAGTCTTTCGTAACCGCCATGCGGCTGCTCGAAGGCGAAGACCGAACGCGGGCGTGGTTGCAGGGGGTGAAACGGCAGGCCAAGAGCTATGCAGGCGAGCTGGGCGTGGTGATGGCGGTGGCACGCGGCGAAGTGGATGTAGGTTTTGCCAATCACTACTACACCCTGCGGCTCAAAAAAGGACAGCCGGACGCCAACGTGGCGCTCGCGCTGACCGAAAACGATGCCGGCAGCCTGGTGAACTCGTCCGGCGTACTGCTACTCGACGACAATCCACTGGCTGGCAACTTCGTGCGCTACCTGTTGAGTCGCGAAGTGCAGTCGTTTCTAGCCAGCCAGGCCTATGAAATTCCCATGGCCGCCGGCATTGACCTGCCCGATGGGCTGCCCGACAAGATCCACCCGCCAAAGATCGATCTGACCCAGCTCAGCGATCTGAAACCCACCCTCGAGTTGCTGCGCGAAACGCGCGTGCTATGAAACGCGCGCCACTGCTGTGGCTGCCGGCCGCGGCGATCGCGGCGGCAGCGTTGGCCCCGGTCGTGGTGTTGATCCTGATGAGCCTCGGCGCCGAGGCGATCTTCGACGGCCGCAGTGCCGAAATACTGCTCAACACCATCGTGCTGACGCTCATTACCGTTGGCGGTGCGATCGTTGTCGGCGTGCCGCTTGCGATCGTCACCACCTATACCGCATTGCCGCTGCGCCGACTCTGGATCGCCCTGCTCGCAGCACCGCTGGCCATTCCGAGCTACCTCGGCGCGTTCGCTTTCTTTGCGGCCTTCGGGCCCGGCGGTGAAATCGAGATACTGACCGGCATCGCCACCCCGCGTGCCGAGGGCCTGCTCGGCGCCTGTGCGGTGATGACGCTTTATACCTATCCATTCGTGTTCATCGCCACGCGCGCGGCACTACAAACGTTGGACGCGAACGTCGTGGATGCAGCTCGCACGCTCGGGCTACCACTGCCGGCTGCGCTACTGCGTATCGTGCTGCCGCGCGCAGCCAACGGCATTGCCGCCGGCGCGCTGCTGGTGGCGCTGTATACGCTGTCGGACTTCGCTACGCCGGAAATCATGCATCTGGATACCTTCACCCGCATGATCTACGTGGAGTACAACGCCTTCGGCCTGGATCGCGCGGCGCTGATGTCATTGCAGCTGCTGGCGCTCGTGATCGCCGTGCTCGTCGTTGAAGCGCGTATTCGTGTGCGCCGCGAGCGCCCGGGGCGCATATTGCACCTATCGCTTGGCTGGCCGCTGCGCCTGCTCGCCATCACCCTGGCGGCGGTGGTGATCGCCGCCGCGCTGGCGCTGCCGATCGGGATCTTCACCCTGTGGCTGCTGCGCGAAGGCGGTGCCGGGTTCGAACTGCGCTATGCGCTCAATTCGGCCTATGCGGCTGCGCTGGTCGCCGCGGCTGCAGTCGTGGTCGCACTGCCGTTGGCCTATGCCGCCAGTACCGGCTGGTTCGGCAAGCTCTGCGAACGGGCAAGTTATCTCGGCTTCGGCATCCCGGGCATCGTGATGGGCACGGCTCTGGTCTATCTCGGCCTGCGAGTGCCGTTGCTCTATCAGACGCTCGCGCTGATGGTGGCCGGGCTGACGCTGCGTTTTCTACCACTGGCGGTGGGCAGCGTGAGATCGAGTACCGAGCGCGTGGAATCGACCCTGATCGGCGCCGCGCGCAGCCTCGGCGCGACGCCGGCCGAGGCGTTCCGGCGGGTAAGCCTGCCGCTCATACTGCCGGGCATCATCGCCGCCGCCGCGCTGGTTTTTCTGGAAGCCATGCGCGAACTGCCTGCCACCCTGCTGCTACGGCCGAACGAATTCGATACCCTAGCGACCTATTTATGGCGCGTATACGAAGCCGGCTACCTCGGGCGTGGTGCCTTGCCCGCTCTGGCGCTGATCGGCGTGTCCGCGATTGCACTCGTGCTGATGCTATCCGGCGAAGCACGCCGCCGGCGCACGCTCGGGGTGTAGACAGGAACACAGGTCATGCTAGAAATCGACAAACTGTCGATCCGTTACGATAACGCCGCCGCGGTCGAAGACTTCAGCCTGACGCTGGGCGCCGACGAGATCGTCACCCTCGTCGGGCCCACCGGCTGCGGCAAGACCAGCGTACTGCGCGCAGTGGCGGGCCTGGTCGCGCCTTCGGCCGGCGAGATTCGTATCGGGGCGCATCGCATCGACGCCAAGCACCATGTCGCCCCGGAAAAGCGCGGCGTGGGGCTGGTGTTTCAGGATTTCGCGCTGTTTCCCCATCTAAACGTCGAAGACAACGTCGCCTTTCGGCTGAAGGACCGCGCGCCAGCCGAGCACTGGCTGCATACGCTGGGCATGGCAACGCATCGCCACGCCATGCCGGACACCCTGTCCGGCGGGCAGAAACAACGGGTCGCACTCGCCCGGGCCCTGGCCCACGCGCCGGCGGTGCTACTGCTCGACGAACCGCTGGCCAGCCTGGATGCCGCCCTCAAGGCGGAACTGCGCTGGCAGATTCGCCAGGCGCTCAAAGCAGCACGGGTGCCCGCGATATGGGTTACGCATGACCAAACCGAAGCCCTGTCCGTGGGTGATCGCATGGGGGTGATGCGCGCGGGCCGGCTCGAACAGCTGGGCAGTGCCGACATCTGTTTTCGCAAACCCCGTACCCGTTTTGTCGCCGGTTTTCTGGGCGATGCAGCCTTCGTGCCGGGACGCGTCGGCGCTCGGCAGGTGCACACCGATCTGGGCAATGCGCCGCTGGAAGACACGACACATGCCGAAGGCGATCGCGTGGACGTGCTGGTTCGGCCCGACGATCTCTCGCTCAAGCGAGCGAACGACGGCAACAGCCGTATCGAATGGAGTCGATACGAGGGCGAAACACGGCTGCACGGCGTGCAGCTTAACGCGGGCGCCCAGCTGCTGGTACGCACCAATCACGAAGACCGCTTCGAAGAAGGCGAAACCGTCGATACCCGTATCTGTGCCGGCCATGCCCTGGCCGTGTTCGAACACCTGCCGGCCGGTTGTTGAGCCGCGACCCAAACAGCCGACTGGATCAGCCGTTTTCAACGCCATCGAGTAAAGGAACCTCTGATCTATTCATCCACGGTCGCGTTTGAGTCCCAAAAGGCCGCGA
>NZ_CAXGSH010000075.1:0-20359 GCF_964012375.1 uncultured Salinisphaera sp. | reverse complement strand
TTGAGAACACCACGTTCCGGCGCAGCCTCGACGAGGCCCGGCATACGCTTGCCCTGCGTCATATGGCCGACGCCGGGCTATGCATCGGCGATATCAGCCACCGGCTCGGATTTTCCGAACAAAGCGCCTTCCAGCGAGCGTTCAAACGCTGGACGGGCATCACGCCGCTCGCCTGGCGACGCCGCCACTGTAGGCGCAGCGCGCCGGCCTACGCCGACGGCTGATACAGGCATTATCGAACCCATCACGGCCCCCATAACGGCAACGCATGGACCGTGCCCAGAGGCCCAGCCAGCAGCGCCAAACACAGCCCGCCATACAGATATGCCGAATGCCGCCCGTGCTGCACATAAAACTTGCCGTCGAGCAGGCGCGTGGTCACGACGACGAGCGCCAGGATCGCGATCAGCCCGGCCCATCTTGCGTAGTCGATACCAAAGCAAAACAGCGGGACAACCGCCAGCGGCGACAACAGGAACGGATCGGGCCGACGGTCGTTCGTGTACGACAGGCCAACAAGCGCAGCTGCCGTCACCAGCACCATGCCGGCCATGGCGACCAGCTCCAACGCACCGAACAACCCCTGCCCCAGCCGGGCGACCACGTATTCGGGATTTTCCAGCCCGCTGCGCAGCCAGACGTTGAGCGCGTTGTGGTTCGGATTGGCCAGACGCGGCTCGAGGCTTTCGATCAGGCGCGCGCGACCCGTTTCGTAGCGACCGATCAGGGCGATCGTGGCCAGCGTCGTCAGCGCGGCCACAATCGGCAGCGCCAGCCGCCGGCAGGCGATGGTTGCCGAAGTGGCGCGATACCGCACCCAGCCGTAGGCCAGCACCGGGGTCAGGCCATAGAAGAGATAGGCCTCGTGAATCAGAAGGCCGAACACGCTGACCAGCGCCAGCCAGATAACGCGGTTTCGATAGACCAGCCACAGACTCACCGCGAGCAGCAGCAGATTGAGCTGATCCAGGCGGGCGAAGTCGTAGCCGAAATTCAGGAATGTCCACGGCGCGGCGATCCATAGCATGGCCAGCAGTCGCAACGAATCACCGCTCATGCGCCTGCGCAGGACATGGAGTACGGCGGTCACGAGCGCGGCCAGAGCGGCGATGACCGCCCAGCCGAAGACGACAATCGCGTTCGTGCGCGCAGCTTCCGGCACGGCCTGAAACAGCGTGCCCACGAGGGCCCGCCTGACAAAGCCATGGTCGAGATAGTTGATCTCGAAATGCAGAGCGTTGAAGCTGCTCAAGCCGATCGGCGACGGCCACAGCAGATACTGGACACCAAAGCCGGCCGCAGCGAACACCAGCATGGCGCCGAACACCAGCACGCACGCCATGCGCGAAGGCGGCGTGACTGCAGGCAGCCCGGACGCCGGCCGCGCGGAGTCGTTCAGGCAGCGCCTCCCAGGCTGGTGGGCCGGGCAGTAGCCAGCCGGGCCATATCGCGTACCGCCACGGTAAGGTGCGCATGGCCGGGCTGATCGATGGCCCTGAGCTCGTCCATACGCGCGACGATGAAGGCAAGCGTGCGCTCGTTCGCGGCCTGCCATGCGGCCAGCGGCTCGTCGCCGGCCACGTCGAGCACCTGAGCGACGATCTGCTGATGAATCCGGTAGCTGTCGCCGCGCAGGCTGGTGCGTGCCAGTGCCGCCCAGCGACCGTCCGCGGGCAGGCCATGAATCGCATCCTGCAGCCAGTCCACCGACAACAGGTCGCCAACCGCGAAATAAAGCGCGGCCACGGATTCGATATCGCGCCCGCGCTCCTCGGCCAGCGACACTACGTCCATGATGCCGCCGCCGGCGTTGGCGCTGGCGATGCGATTCGCGAACTCGTTATCCAATCCGGTCGCGACCCAGGCATCGTGGTCGGCCTGCCAGCGTTCGGCATAGCCGCCGACCAGATAGTCCGGCAAATGCGCCAGCAGCCGACGGGCGTCGTTTTGATAGCGTGCCACCAGGCTCGACAGATCCCCGTCGATGCCCGGCGTGCCCAGCCACCAGCTCATCGCATGCTTGAGCAGTCCGATCACGATTCGGTGCAGGGCATACTGATGATCGGTGGCCAGACGATTGTCGAGCGACTCGATCTCGGTGAACAGCGCTTCGCCGCCCAGCCAGGCATCGGCCAGAACGTAGGCGCGCACGGCCGAATCCATGCGCGAGCCGAAGCCGGCCGGCAGCCGGTGCGCGGTGGCGATACCCAGGCGGTCCACCATCTGGTTGGTCAGCAGCGTGGTGATCAGCTCGCGTTTGAGTCGGTGCTGGAGAACAGCGTCCGGAAACTGCTCGACCATGGCGTGCGGAAATCCGGCCTCCAGCAGCTGGGCGAACCAGGGGTCGTCGGGCAGGTCGCTGGCGAGCACGCTGTCGGCCAGGGCGATCTTGCTATACGAAATGAGCACGGCCAGCTCCGGGCGGCTCAGCCCCTGACGATTGCGTGTCCGTTCCTCGATGGTTTCGTCGTCGGGCAGGCGTTCCAGCCGTCGATCAAGCCGGCCTTCGCGTTCGAGCGCACGCATGAAGCTGACCTGCTCGTCGAAGCGGGTCAAACCCTCGGCTTCCATGAGGCTGATCTGCTGGGTCTGCAGATAGTTGGTCGCCAGCACCAGCTCGATCACCTCCGGCGTCATGGACGCCAGCAGCGTGTTGCGATCCTCGCGGGTCAGCGTGGCCGCCGCTTCGACTGTGCCCAGGGCGATCTTGATATTGACCTCGAGGTCGGAGGAATCCACCCCGCCTGAGTTGTCGATGGCATCGGTATTAAGACGCCCGCCGGCCAGGGCATATTCGATGCGCCCGGCCTGGGTCAGCCCCAGATTGCCGCCCTCGCCCACTGCAGCGCAGCGCAGCTCGTGCCCGTTGACGCGCAGCCCGTCGTTGGCGCGATCGCCCACGTCGGCATGAGATTCGGTGCGCGCTTTCACATAGGTGCCGATACCGCCGTTCCAGAGCAGATCGACCGGCGCCTTGAGAATGCGGTTGATCAGTTCCAGCGGGCTCAGGCGTTTGGCGTCGATATCCAGGGCAGCCCGAGCCTCGTCGGAGAGCTCGACGGTCTTGGCGTTGCGGTCGAACACGCCGCCGCCCGGCGAAATCAGCGTGCTGTCGTAGTCGCTCCAGGCCGACCGCGGCTGCTCGAATAGACGTTTGCGCTCGGCGAAACTCACCGCCGGATCCGGGTTCGGATCGATGAAGATATGCATGTGGTTAAAGGCCGCGACCAGCTTGATCTGCTCGGACAGCAGCATGCCGTTGCCGAACACGTCACCGGCCATATCACCAATGCCCACCACCGTGAACGGCTCGCGCTGGATATCGCGGCCCATTTCCCGGAAATGCCGCTTCACCCCTTCCCAGGCGCCGCGCGCGGTAATGCCCATGGCCTTGTGGTCGTAGCCGGCCGAACCACCCGAGGCAAAGGCATCGTCGAGCCAGAAGCCGTAGGCCTGCGACAGACCGTTGGCGATATCCGAGAACGTGGCCGTGCCCTTGTCGGCGGCGACCACCAGATAGGGGTCGTCGCCGTCGCGACGCACCACGTCCGCAGGCGGCTCGATCGCCGAGCCAACGCGGTTGTCGGTGATATCCAGCAGCCCGCGAATGAATATCTTGTAGCAGGCGATGCCGCGGGCCTGGCGCATCTCGCGGGTTTCGTCGGCCGGCGCGTTCTTGACCACGAACCCGCCCTTGGCGCCGACCGGCACGATGACCGCGTTCTTGACCATCTGCGCCTTCATCAGCCCGAGCACTTCGGTACGGAAATCCTCGCGCCGGTCCGACCAGCGCAGCCCGCCGCGTGCCACCTTGCCACCGCGCAGATGCACGCCTTCGATCTCCGGCGCGTACACGAAGGTTTCGAACATCGGCAGCGGGCGCGGCAGCTCCGGCATCAAGGCTGGGTCGAGCTTGATGCTGACATAGGCCTTGAATGCGCCGTTTTCGTCGCGCTGATAGTAGTTGGTGCGCAGCGCGGCTTTCACCACCCCGTAGAACGCCCGCAGCACACGGTCGGCGTCGAGGCTGGCCACCTCGTCGAGCGCGACATCGATTTCGGCCAGCCGGGCCTCGTCGTCGACCACCGCGCGCGCGGGGTCGAAACGCGCCTCGAACAGCTGCACGAACTGCTCGACCCGATCGGCATGAACGGCCAGCTGCTGCTGGATATAGTCGGGCGAAAACGGCAGCTCGGTCTGCAACAAATAGCGGGTGATGGTGCGCACCAGCACCACCTGGCGCGGGGTGAAGCCGGCGCTCACGATCAGTCGGTTCAGGCCGTCGTTTTCAGCGCTGCCCGAGATGACCGCAGAAAACGCCTCGGCCACGTTGTCGCCGCAGCCGTTCTCGGCCAGCGCCTGGGCATCGGGATGGTCGGCTTCGTATTCGTGAATCCACTGTGGATCCTGGCCGGCGCGTTCCACCCGATAAGGCCGCTGCGTATGTACCGACAGCCCGAAGTTCTCGAGAATCGGCATGGTCGCCGACAGCGGTGTTTCCTCGCCGTTGCCGTACAGCTTGAGCTGGACAGTGTCGGCATCGACGCCCACGACCCGTAACCGCGGCGCCGCTCCCGTGTCCACGCTTGAAAGAAGCATGGCATCGTCGACAGCGGTCTGAGCCGAAAAGCGTTCCCGATAGGCGCTGTCGAAAGCGCGCGCATAGGCCGGCATGATCTGACCGCGGGCCTCAGCGGCGGCCGCAAAACGATCCGGCCAGGCGCGGGTGACGGCGATCAGGCTCTGTTCGAGGCTGCGGGCGTCGGGCGTATCGCCGCTCTCGGCCTCGATCGCTATCTGGTAATGGATTCGCACCAGCGCGCCGCGCAGGAACTGGGCATCCGATTCCTGGGCACGCCCCTGCAGGCTGCGCTCGAGCTCGGCCTGGATCTGTTCGCGCAGGCCGAGCGTGTAGCGTTCACGCGGCACATAGACCAGACAGGAATAGAAACGGGCATAGCGATCGCGGCGCATGAACAGCCGCAGACGCTCTGTTTCGCGCATGCCGAGCACGCCCATGACGGTGTTGTACAACTCCTCCTCGGAGGACTGGAACAACTCGTCGCGGGGGAAGGTTTCCAGGATGTAGCGCAGGCTCTTGGCGCTGTGCGAACGCGGGCGCAGCGCCGCTCGTGCCGCCACGTCGCGCACCTTCTGACGCAGCAGCGGTATCTGGCGCGGGCTCATGGCATAGGCCTCGCCCGAAAAAAGCCCCAGAAAACGATGGGCACCGATCACGTTGCCCATGTCGTCCATGCGCTTGATGGCGATCACGTCCATGGTTTCGGCGTGGTGGATCCACGAACGCCGATTGGCCTTGGCCACCACCAGAATGCGCGCCGACTGACTGTATTTATCCAGCGCCGCGGCCGGAGCGACATAGCCGTCGGGGTCGATATCCTCACGGTCTTCGCGCAGCAGGCCGAGACTGGTGCCGGGTATATCGACCATGGTGTCGGCGTCGTCTTCGCCGATCTGTACTTCGCGCTGGCGATAGCCCAGCAGCGTGAAGTGATCGTCGGCGAGCCAGCGCAGAAAGGCCTGGGTCTGTTCGCATTCGTCGATATCCATGCCGCTGGGCACGGTATCGAGCTCGGCCACGACCTTCTGCAGCTGCCGACGCATCGCCTGCCAGTCGCCGACAACACGGGCCAGGTCGCTGAGGTTGCCACGCACCCGCTCGGTCAGCGCGTCGCGATCGAGCCCCGCGGGGGCCGCGAATTCCAGGCGCAGCAAGGATTCCTCATCGCCGTGTTCGGCGCTGTCGGCCGCGCTGCGAATATCGGTGGGCACACCCTCGGCGTTGCGGCTGACCCGCAGAATGGGGTGCATCATCCAGTCGATATCCGCGCCAGCCTCGCGTACCGCCATGCTCACGGTATCGACGATGAAGGTCATGTCATCGGCGAGCACCAGCAGCGCGGTATCGCAATAACCTTCGCTGCCGTCCAGATTGCGGGCAACGACCGTGAGATCGCGCTTCTGGCGCGGCGCGCACAGCAGCTCGAACTGCTCGCAGACGGCCGCATACAGCGCCTCGACGGATCGGGCCGCCAGCTCGTCGAGGGTGATGCCCTCGAACCAGGCGTCGACGAAGCGCAACAACAGGTCGCGGCGCTCGGCGGGTTCGAAGCTGCTTGCCCGTGCCCGCACATCTGCAACTATCGTGGCTATTGTGCTCATCACCCGCCCTGACCTTCTGCATATGTCGATGCTGTCACCCTAGACCGGGGCATGCAGCATTAACAAGCACTAAGGCGCGTCCCGCGGTGCCGCGCCATAAGACGCGGCCCCACCGGGGCGCACGAGCCGGCGCTTAGCAAGCGCTGGCCGGGGCCGGTGGTGGTCGCGGATTCAGCGGGTATCGGGCTGGTTGTCCGGATCGGCGGCCTGGAACGCGGCCAGCGTCATGCAGGCACGATAGACGCGCCGAATGGTCGGGTAGTCGCTGAGATTGACGTCGTAGCGCTCTGCCATGGATACCTGCGGAACCAGACAGACATCGGCCAGGCTGGGCTTTTCGGTAAAGCAGTAGCTTTGTTCGTCGTGCTCGCGGGCATGATTTGCGAGGATGGATTCCATCGGTGCAAAAGCCTTGTGGATCCAGTGCTCGAACCATTCGCGCCGTTTTTCGTAGGGCACGTTCATGTCGTCGCGCAGATAGCGCAGCACGCGCAGATTATTCAACGGATGGGTATCTGCGATTGCCACCTGGGCGAACGAGCGAATTCGTGCGCGCTCGGCGATATCGCCATGCAACAGCGGCCGTTCAGGATAGCGCTCTTCCAGATACTCTAGAATGGCCGAAGACTGGGAAATGACCAGGTCGTCCTCGGCCCAGAGCGCGGGAATGAGCCCTTGTGGATTGACGTTGAGATAACTCAGTCGATCGCCGCGGGCATGGTCCATGTCGGTAAAGATCGACTTGTAGGACACGCCCTTGTAGTTGAGCGCGATGCGCACGCGATGCGCGGACACACTGCGATTGTGCGTGAACAGTTGAAGCATGCGGATACCGGGCGTTGAGCGTCTTGAGTATTCGCGATTCTAGCAAACAGAGACTGCAACACCGCGCTCTTCATCAAGTAAAACGGATCAGCCCATGAGTCAGGAACTCGACCATACCGGCGTCAGCCGGCGCGAACTCGAACGCAACGTCCTTCTGGTGACCTATGTCCTCTACGGGCTCGGTTTCTTCAACGGCCTCACCGCGGTGGCCGGCGTAATTATCAATCACGTCAAGATGCGTGACTGTCGCGACCCGGTTGCCTACAGCCACCACCGCTGGCTGATGCGCACGTTCTGGTTCACCGTGCTCTGGTCGCTGGTTTGCCTGGTGCTCGTCTACGTCGTGGTCGGCTTTCTGGGCTATGCGATTCTCTGGGTCTGGGGCGTGTATCGCTTCATCCGCGGCGTGCTCGCCTTTGCCGAGCATCGGGCCATGCCCACCGCATGAATACCGCGACCGTCGAACCGGGCGCCAGCGTCACGGCCGGCTATCTCGCCGCGGGCGCCATGGTGGCGGCGCTTTGGCTGGGGGTGGGCATTCTGCTGATCCCGGTGATGGCGGTCATCGCCCTGCTGCACTGGTGGGCCGCCGCCGGGCAGAATGCCCTGCTCGCCTCGCACCATCGCTGGCTGGGCCGCCACCACGCGCTGTCGGCGATCGCTTTGCTGCTGGTTCTGCTGGCGCCACTGGCCGCCCTGCCGACGCTTTTTACCAGCGCCATGACCGTGCTCAATACCCTGGCCTACGCACCCCACCCCGCGCAGACCCTCGCAGCCGCCTGGCCCGAGCTGGGCATCGGCACGCTCATGCTGGCGGTATTCGTTGCAACCGCGGGCTGGCTTCTGGTCACGCTTTGGCTAAGTATTCGGCTGGTACGCCGCTGGCTGCGCTGGGCCGATCGGCGCCCGGCGTAAGAGCTGGCCTTTCGGCCTCAAGGCCCGATTACCTGCAAAGCCGTCGCTGCTGCGGCCGCACGCGTCTCGACACCGAGCTTCGGAAAGATGTGCTCAAGGTGTTTATTCACGGTACGCGGCTTCATATCCAGAATCTCGCCGATATCTCGGTTGGTCTTGCCGCGCGATACCCACAGCAATACTTCGGCCTGGCGCAGCGTCAGCCCGAACCGCTCGACGAAATCGTTGATCGAGGCTTCGTCATCGAATTCCACCAGCGTGAGTATCCAGCCGTCGGCCCCCGCCGGGCCCGCCAGACGAATGGACAGCCGCGCCTGCCCATGGACGATTTCGTACGGGCGTGAAGACGGTTCCGCCTGGCGCAGCCAGCGCAGGAGTGCGCCCGGGAGCGTGCCGGTCTGGGCGTCGTCCAAATAGCGCTGCAAGTACGCCGCCGCTCGCGAGCTGTGCCAGCGCACACAGCCCTCGTCGTCGGCGATGATCGCCGCCCGCCCGCCGGCGTTGACCACCATGTCGGCCCGGCGCTGCGCCTGGGCCCGCTTGAGGTGCGCTTCCACGCGAACGCACACTTCATCCGGCTTGACCGGCTTGGTGACATAGTCGGCCCCGCCGGCCCGAAAGCCCTTGACGATATGTTCGCTTTCGGTGAGCCCGGTCATGAAGATCACGGGCACGCCGACCAGCGATGCATCGGCGTTCATGCGCAGACAGACTTCGAAGCCGTCCATGCCGGGCATGCGCGCATCAAGCAGGACCACGTCGGGCGTGATCATGCGCGCGCGTTCAAGCGCCGAGGGCCCGTCGGTGGCGGCGATCACCGTATAGCCGGCGGCGCCCAGAACCTCGGACAGCAGCGCCAGCATCTGGGGCTGATCGTCGACCACCAGCACCACGCCGCGCACGGCACGCGGCGCGGCCGCGCCGGCATGCGCCGGATCGTCGTATTCGTAAGCCACATTCATGCCTTGTCTCCCTGCTCTGCGATCGAGCCCGATAGCGATGCCGCCAGCCGCCGCAGGCGCTCGAACTCGAAGCCGCGAGCCGCGTCACGCAGCGGCTGCAGCTGCGGCGCGGACTCCGGTTCGAGGCGTTCGATTTCGTCGAGCACCGCCACGACGCCGTCCATGATGCCGGTATCGATCGCTGCCGCCAGACGTCGGACAAGCCGTGGCGGCAAAGCCGCCGCGGGCAACGAACGGGCCTCGACGTCGATGCCAGGCGCGGCCGGTTTTCCCTCGTGCACCCAATCCAGATGCAATAACGTTGCCAGGGTGGCCTGAAGACGCGAGATATCCACCGGCTTGGGCAGGAACGCATCACAACCGGCGGCCTCGCTGCGGGCGACGTCCTCGCCATAGGCATTGGCTGAAACCACCAGAATCGGCGCTTCGCTCAACCCGCGCTCACGCACGATTCGTGCGGTTTCGAAGCCGTCCATACCGGGCATGGCCACATCCATGATGATCGCGTCGCTGCGCTCGGTCGCCAGCCAGTGCAGCGCGCTGGGGCCATCACCGCATTCGTCGATAGCAAAGCCCAGCGGCTCGAGAAAGTCGCGCAGAATCGCGCGCTGGTCGGCCAGGTCGTCGACCAGCAATATATGGCGTCGCGGCCCGCTGTAGCCGGCGACCGTGTGGCCGGCGTTCCGCCCTGCGGCCGCGTCGCCCTTTTTGCGCCGCGCCAGAAACACGCGCAGCGTGAAGTGTGTACCGCCGCCTTCTGCGGCCTTGACGGCGAGTTCACCGCCCATGAACTGGGTCAGCAGCTGGCAAATGGTCAGGCCCAGTCCGGTGCCGCTGGTCAGCCCGCTCAGGTCGGCGTCGAGGCGCTCGAAGGGCAGGAAAATCTGTTCGAGCTTGTCCTCGGCAATACCCGGACCGGTATCGATGACCTCGAATGTGGCGACCTCCCAGGCATAGCCGATACGCAGCCGCACCAAACCGGTGCGGGTGAAGCGGATCGCGTTGCCGACCAGGTTGATCAGGATCTGGCGCAGGCGCTGCTCGTCGCCGCGCACGATCTCCGGGATACGCCCCACCCGCTCGATCCGGAATTCGAGGCCCTTCGCGCGGGCCTGGGGCGCGAACATGGCATCGATCTGCTCCAGCAGCGCTGCGGTATGAATCTCGCCGATATTGAGATTGATGCGTCCGGCCTCGATACGCGCGATATCCAGCAGCCCGTCGACGAGCGCTAGCAGGTGTTCGCCGCTGCGCTGAATCGTGGCCAGCTTCGCGGACTGGGCTGCATCCAGGCGCGTATCCCGCTGCAATAGCTGGGTATAGCCGAGCACGTTGTTGAGCGGCGTACGCAGCTCGTGACTCAGACCCGAAACATAGCGGCTTTTGGCCCGGTTGGCGGCTTCGGCCTCGGTGGTCGCCTTCTGCAGCTTGGCATCGGTTTCCTTATGAGCCCGAATCTCGCGCATGAGCAGCTGGGTCTGGCGGGTGGTTTCCTGTTGGGCCACGGTGCGCGCTTCGCGGGTGAGCACCAGCCACCAGGCGAGCACGCCGGTCAGCGCGGTCATCAGCAAAAAGGTGCGCAGAAAGATATCGAACAAGCGTGCCGTATCGGCCGCCGATACCAGCGGTGCGACCTGGGCATAGACCGCGACCAGCGCGCCGAACACGACCACGCTGAGCAGGCACAGCACCGCGCCGTAGCGCATCAGCCGCGTATACAGATGCGGCAGCAGGGATTTCGGCAGCGCACGGCGAACCACCGCCGCGGCCTGTGCCGAGGCGGTGGCCTGCGGCCGGCAAAGATCACCACAGCGCATGTCGAGACTGCAGCACAACGAACAGATACTGCCGCGATAGGCCGGGCACAGCGCCATGTCATCCGTTTCGAAATGGTTGCCGCACAACACGCAGCGCGCCTGGGCGCTGCCGTCCGGCGCCAGCTGTACCGGCCGCGCCGGGGTGCGGGCGAGGTAGAAGCGCCCGCGCGTGAGCCAGGCGATCAGGGGCGCGGTAACAAATGCGCCGCCCAGGGCCAGCAGCGGCGCGGCCGCGCGTGCCGCATGGCCAAACAGGCCGGTGTAGGCGGCCAGCGACAACCCGCTTGCGAGGGTGAGCGCGCCAATGCCGACCGGGTTGATGTCGTAAAGATGCGCGCGCTTGAACTCGATGCCCTTCGGCGACAGCCCCAGCGGTTTGTTGATGACCAGATCGGCTGCCAACGCACCGATCCAGGCGGCGGCGACGTTCGCGTAGAGCCCGAGCACGCCTTCGATCGCCGAAAACACGCCGACCTCGAGCAGAATCAGTGCGATGAGCACGTTGAACACCAGCCACACGACTCGCCCCGGATGACTGCGCGTGACCCGAGCAAAGAAGTTCGACCAGGCCAGCGACCCGGCATAGGCATTGGTGACGTTGATCTTGATCTGCGACACGATCACGAATGCCACGGTGGCGGCCAGCACCACGCCGGGCGAGTCGAACACATAGCCGAAGGCCACCTGATACATATGGGTCGGTTCGGTCGCCTGATCGAACGGCAGCTGGTGTTGAAGGGCCAGAAATGCCAGCAGCGCCCCACCGAACATCTTCAGCCCCCCGATGACCACCCAACCCGGCCCGGCAGCCACCACCGCAAGCCACCAGCGCGTTCGATTGGCAGGCTTTTTCTCCGGCAGAAAACGCAGGTAATCCACCTGTTCGCCGATCTGGCCGATCAGCGCGAGTGCCACGCTGCAGGCGGCCCCGAATGCACTCCAGCTGAAGCTGCCGTCGTGCTGACGGCCCGTGAAGCCGGCGAAGTCGGTGAAGGTTTCGGGCCGCTTGAGAGCGATCGCGAGGTAAGGCAATACGAGCAGGATCAGCCAGATCGGCTGGGTGAACCACTGCAAGCGGTTGATCGCGGTGATACCGAAGGTCACCAGCGGAATCACGGCCAGCGCACTGATCAGATAAGCCACCGGCAGCGACACCCGGAAATACATCGAGATCGCCTGGCCCATGATGGCCGCTTCGAGGGCGAAGAATAAAAACGTGAAGCTGGCATAGATCAACGACGTGAACGTCGAACCCAGATAGCCGAAGCCTGCGCCGCGGGTGAGCAGGTCGATATCGACGCCGTAGCGGGCGGCGTAATAGCTGATCGGCAGGCCGACCAGAAATATGGCGGTGCAAACCGCGACGATGGCCCAGGCGGCGTTGGTGAAGCCATAGCCCATCATCAGCACCGCGCCGATGGCCTCCAGCGCGAGAAACGAAATGCCGCCCAGCGCGGTGCTGGCGATACGCAGTTCCGACCATTTGCGAAAGCTGCGGGCGGTGAAGCGCAGCGCGTAGTCCTCGAGGGTTTCGTCGCCCACCCAGCGGTTGTAGGCACGACGGATCTTGACGATGCGTTGGGGGCCGTTGTCCATGAAGCAGTCGGTTGGAAAGCGAACGGGCGATTGGGCCCGATGGTAATCACTCGCCCCTGCAGGAAACGGGCCAGCGTCTACGTCGAATGACGTAGGTCGGTGCGTTGATCGGCGTATGGGCGGCTTCGACCGGACACGCCAGTCTGGATAACGAGCGAGGCCGCCGGCATTGGCCCGGACTTTGCAAAGCCGCAGCTATCGCACCCGTTTCGTTATCCAAAGGGAGATTATCGATGAACCTGCATACCCTGAGCCGATCGTGGCTCGCCGGCCTGACCGCGGTGACGCTGGGCGCGTCCGCGCTGTTCGGCACCGCCCATGCGGCAACCCCGCCGACCGACGAGGTCATGACCACCGGTCTGGCCGTCACCGACGACACCGTCAAGGTCGGCATCCTGCATTCGCTGACCGGCACCATGGCGATCAGCGAAACCGGCTCGATTCAGGCCGAAAAGCTCGCCATCAAGCAGATCAACGAACAGGGCGGCATCCTCGGCCGTCAGATCGAATACACCGTCGAGGACGGTGCCAGCGACTGGCCCACCTTCGCCGAAAAAGCCCGCAAGCTGCTCCAGGGCGACAAGGTCGCCACCGTGTTCGGCTGCTGGACCTCGGCCTCGCGCAAGGCGGTACTGCCGGTATTCGAACAGAACAACGGCCTGCTCTACTACCCGACCTTCTATGAAGGGCTGGAACAGTCCAAGAACGTGTTCTATACCGGTCAGGAAGCCACCCAGCAGATTCTGGCCGCGCTCAACTGGGCGAACGAAGAACTCGGCGCCAAGAGTTTCTACCTGGTCGGCTCCGACTATATCTGGCCGCGTACCTCGATGAAGATCGCGCGTACCCATATCGAGAAGCATCTCGGCGGGCGCGTGGTTGGCGAGGACTACTATCCGCTGGGCAACACCCAGTTCGGCTCGCTGATCAACAAGATCAAGCTCAAGCGCCCGGATCTGGTCTTCGCCGCCGTGGTGGGTGGGTCCAACGTGGCCTGGTTCAAGCAGCTCAAGGCCGCCGGCATGACGGCTGATCGTATGCCCATGCTCACCATCTCGGTCACCGAGGACGAGGTGCTGGGTATCGGCAAGCAGAACGTCGAAGGCTTCTACTCGTCGATGAAGTATTTCCAGAGCCTGGATATCCCCTCCAACAAGGAATTCGTGGCGGCATTCAAGAAAGAGTACGGCGACGACGCGGTCATCGGCGACGTGACCGAATCCGCCTATCTCGGCCCGTGGCTGTGGAAGCGCGCGGTGGAAAAGGCCGGCAGTTTCGACGTCGACAAGGTGGTCGCCGCCTCCGACAACATGGAATGGAAAGAAGGCATGCCGCACGGCTACACCAAGGTGGACCCGAACCATCACCTGTGGATGCGTACCCGTATCGGCCAGTGGGGCAGCGACGGCCAGGCCAAGGTGGTCTGGGAGTCCGACGTGATCGAGCCGAACCCGTTCCCGGAAGGCTACTAAGCCAACCCTTAACCGCTACGCGCAATACGCGATTGCCGGGGCCGTGCGGTCCCGGCAATCGTCAAGGGAGCAACCATGGGCGACTTCACCGCACAGGAATTGACCGCAATCTTTGTGATGCAGGGTTTTTCAGGCCTGAGCCTGTTCTGCGTCTTTCTTCTCATGGCCCTGGGGCTGGCGATCATCTTCGGCCAGATGGGCGTGATCAACATGGCCCACGGCGAATTCCTGACGCTGGGCGCCTATATCACCTATCTCGTGTCGTACCAGGCTGCCGAATGGGGCGCGACCGCGCTCACCTGGTACTTCCCGGTCGCCATCGTCGCGGCCTTCATCGGCACGTTCGCGCTCGGCTATCTGGTCGAGCGGTTCATGATCCGCTATCTCTATAACCGACCGCTGGATACGCTGCTGGCGACCTGGGGTCTGGGCCTGATTCTTCAGCAGGTCTTTCGCTCGGTCTTTGGCCCGCGCGAAAAGACCGTGACCATGCCGGACTGGCTGCTGGGTTCCTACCGCGCCACGGACATGATCGATATCCCGCTCAACGGGCTGTTCATCCTGGTGATCACGCTCGTGCTCACGCTTGCCCTGTTCGCGCTGCTGTATCGCTCGCGCTGGGGTATCAAGGTGCGCGCCACCACCCAGAACCGCAGCATGGCCAACGCCGCCGGCATCAATACCGACCGCGTCGATCGCCTGACCTTTGCGCTGGGCTGCGGCATCGCCGGCGTGGCCGGGGCCGCGTTTACCACCATCGCCTCCACCGGGCCGACCACCGGCTCGCTGTATATCGTCGATACCTTCCTCGTGGTCGTGTTCGGCGGCGCGGCCAGTCTGCTGGGCACCGTGGTTTCGGCATTCGGCATCGCCCAGTCGCAGTCGATCCTGTCGTTCTTCTGGTCGGGTTCGATGGCCAAGGTCTTCACCCTGCTCACCGTGGTCGTGATCCTCATGCTGCGTCCGCAGGGCCTGTTTGCCAGCAAGGTGCGCCGCTAGGCGGCCCGGGAGAGTCATCGTGCAACGTTTCATCAAGGCATTCGGCGGCCCGACAGTGCTGATTCAGATCGCGATCATCGCCGCGATTCTGATGGTGCTGCTGCCCGCCACCACCGAAATCTTTCGTCTGAACCTGTTCGGCAAGTACCTGACCTATGCCTTCGTGGCCGTCGGTCTGGTGCTGTGCTGGGGCTATGGCGGCATTCTCAGCCTCGGCCAGGGCGTGTTCTTTGGCCTGGGCGGCTATTGCATGGCCATGTTCCTCAAGCTGGAAGCCTCCACGCCGGAGGCCACAAAGATCCAGACCACGCCGGGCATTCCCGACTTCATGGACTGGAACCAGATCACTGAACTACCCTGGTTCTGGGAGCCCTTCCACAGCTTCGCGTTCACCGTTTTCGCGGTGGTCGCGGTGCCGGCCTTCTTTGCCTGGCTGATCGGCTATGCCATGTTCAAGCGCCGCGTGGGCGGCGTGTACTTTGCCATCATCACCCAGGCGATCGCCGTAATCCTGACCATTCTCATCGTCGGTCAGCAGGGCTATACCGGCGGTATCAACGGCATCACCGACCTGCGCACGCTGCTCGGCTGGGACATCCGGACCGACGGCGCCAAGTACCTCCTCTACTACGCCTGCTGTGTTGCCCTGCTGCTGTGCCTGCTGGTGGGCAACTTCATCATCAACAGCCGCTTCGGGCGTCTGCTCATCGCCATGCGTGACCAGGAAGACCGGGTACGCTTTTCCGGCTACGACGTGGCCAACATGAAGGTGTTCGTGTTCGTCATGGCGTCGGTATTCGCAGCGATTGGCGGCGCCTTCTTCACCCTGCAGGTGGGTTTCATGTCGCCGACCTTCATCGGTGCGGTGGCCTCCATCGAGATGGTGGTGTTCTGCGCGGTGGGCGGGCGCCTGTCGATCGTCGGTGCGGCCTGCGGCGCGTTCATCGTCAGCTGGGCCAAGACGTCGTTGTCCGACAGCTTTCCGCAGATCTGGCCGGTGGTCATGGGCGCGTTGTTCATCGGTGTGGTGATGTTCTTCCCCCGCGGTCTGGCCGGTCTCGTATCGGACTACGGCTCGAAGCTCATGCCCGGGCGTAAATCCCAATCCAAGCCGTCGACCGACAAGCCGGACACGGCCAGCCGGTCGTCTGCCGGTGCCACCCCGCAGGAGCAAGCCTGATGAGCAACGCCATGATTCTCGAGGTCGAGGACCTCGGCGTGTCCTTCGACGGCTTCAAGGCCATCGATGCACTGAATTTCTATGTCGAACGCAACGAGCTGCGGGTGGTCATCGGCCCGAACGGGGCCGGCAAGACCACCCTGCTGGATCTGATCTGCGGCAAGACCCGGGCGACCAGCGGCAAGATCAAGTTCAAGAACAAGGACCTGACCAAGCTCTCGGAGCACCAGATCGTGCATGCCGGGGTCGGTCGCAAGTTCCAGACGCCGTCCATCTACGAAAACCTGACGGTACGCCAGAACCTGGAGCTGTCCTCGCCCGGCGGGCGCACCGTGCTCTCCAGCCTGTTCTTCCGGCGCACGCCCAAGCTTGTCGCCCGTATTCAGGAAATTGCCGAGACCATCTATCTGGTCGACGAACTGGACATGAGTGCCGGCCTGCTCAGCCACGGCCAGAAGCAGTGGCTGGAAATCGGCATGTTGCTCATCCAGGACCCGGAGCTGCTGATGCTCGACGAACCCGTGGCCGGCATGAGCGTGCCCGAGCGTGAGGCGACCGCCGCCCTGCTCAACCGCATCAAGGAAAACCGTGCCGTGATCGTGATCGAACACGACATGGATTTCGTCAAGGACATCGGCCGCAAGGTCACCGTGCTGCATCAGGGCAAGATCCTCGCCGAGGGCCCGATGGAGAAGGTACAGGCCGACGAGCGCGTCATCGAAGTCTATCTAGGCCACTGAGGAAACCATCATGCTCAGCACCCAGGATCTGCGCGTCAGCTACGGCATGAGCGAGGTCATCCACGGTATTTCCTTTAGCGTTGGTGAAACCGAAACCGTTGCCATCATGGGCCGCAACGGCATGGGCAAGACCACGCTGTTCAAGTCACTCATCGGCATCATGCCGGCCGAGGGCACCATTCGCATCGGCGACGAAGATGTGGGCAAGCGTCAGGCCTACGAACGCGTGAAACGCGGGCTGGCCTATGTGCCCCAGGGCCGGCTCGTATTCGGCACGCTCACCGTCGAAGAGAACATCACTGCCGGCCTGGAAGCCACCGGCCGACGCAAGATCCCCGGCGATATCTACGACCTGTTCCCGGTTCTGCGCGATATGCGTCGACGCAAGGCCGGCAATCTGTCCGGCGGCCAGCAACAGCAGCTGGCCATCGCCCGGGCGCTGGCTGCCGACCCCAAGGTGCTGCTGCTCGACGAACCCACCGAAGGCATCCAGCCATCGATCATCAAGGATCTGGCCAAGACGCTCAACGAGATCAAGCGCACACGCCAGATCAGCATCGTGGTGTCCGAACAGGTGTTGAGCTTTGCCACCGCGATCGCCGACCGCATGCTGGTGCTCGACAAGGGCAAGATCGCCCACGAAGCCGCCGGTGCGGATATCGACGCCAAGCAGATCAGTCGGTATCTGACGGTTTGATCGGCCGCGGTAGCGGCGGTTGGAGACGCGTAATCCCTCGCATGAGTGATTCGTTGGGTTCGTCGGTTTAGCGCTACTGCTCGAACCGGCAAACCCGACTAAGCCTGACAGTTGACTTGGCCAGCGAAAGGCGAAACCACACAAGTCGTTCGACGTTCACGAGTTTGTCGTACCTCTTGTTGGCACTGAAGCGCACCCACTACCGGAATCAGGGCTATCGGCTGCGCTGTTGTCGGATTACGCCTTCCGCTAATTCGACCTGCGAAATCTGCGTTCTGAGATAAGAATGCCGGCATCGGCATGCGCTGCGCCCAGGTTGGCCTGCCACAGAACGGCGACGAGAACGTCCTGCTCGGCCGCTCGGGGCGGTACTGCAATGCGCACGGCAATGGCTGCACGGCCCAGAAAGCTACTCAGCTCCGCCCGCTTCGGCAGGCCTCGACATGGTGCATGCGACGGCTCAATCCGTCGGACACCTGGTCACGCCTGCGCGCCTGGGTTACGCATCGGCACCCGCTACCCGTTACGTCATCCGACGTATTGCTGCGAACCCTGCCACATTCAAGACTGATTCCCGACCCGCGCGAGCCGTGCTCGCCCCGCTGAAAACCGTTCGCAGGAGAACAACGCCATGACCGATACGCTCATCAAGGTCGATCTCGACACCCCGGCCACCCAGAACGAGAAGGTGCACAACCGCTGGCATCCGGATATCCCCATGGCCTGCTGGGTGAATCCGGGTGACGATTTCATCCTCGAAACCTACGACTGGACCGCGGGCGCGATCGCCAACGATGACGACGCCTCGGACGTGCGTGACGTCGATCTGTCGACCGTGCATTACCTGTCCGGCCCGGTAGGCGTGAAAGGCGCCGAAGCCGGCGATCTGCTCGTGGTCGACATTCTCGATATCGGCGCCCTGCCCGGCGCCGAATGGGGCTTCAACGGTTTCTTCTCCAAACAGAACGGCGGCGGCTTTCTCACCGAACATTTCCCGCATGCCCAGAAATCGATCTGGGACTTCCACGGCCTGTACACCAGCTCGCGGCACGTACCGGGCGTGAACTTCGCCGGTCTCGTGCATCCGGGCCTGATCGGCTGCCTGCCCAGCCAGGACCTGCTCGATACCTGGAATTCCCGCGAAGCCGACCTGATCGCCACCGATCCCGATCGTGTACCGCCGCTGGCCAACCCGCCGGTGGCCGAAACCGCGCATATGGGCGCGCTCTCGGGCGAAGCCCGCGACAAGGCCGCGGCCGAAGGCGCACGCACAGTGCCGCCGCGCGAGCATGGCGGCAACTGCGATATCAAGGATCTGTCGCGCGGCTCGAAGGTCTATTTCCCGGTCTATGTCGACGGCGCGGGGCTGTCGGTCGGCGATCTGCACTTCAGCCAGGGCGACGGCGAAATCACTTTCTGCGGCGCCATCGAGATGGCAGGCGGCTGGGTGCACATGAAAGTCGAGCTGATCAAGGAGGGCATGAAGAAATACGGGATCAAGAACCCGATCTTCAAACCCAGCCCGATCGTGCCGACCTATAACGACTACCTCATTTTCGAGGGCATCTCGGTCGACGAATCCGGCAAGCAGCATTATCTGGATGCCAACGTCGCCTACCGCCAGGCCTGTCTGAACGCGATCGAATACCTCAAGAAATTCGGCTATTCCGGCGCCCAGGCCTATTCCATTCTCGGCGTAGCACCCGTGCAGGGGCATCTCAGCGGTGTGGTGGACATCCCCAACTCCTGCGCGACGCTGTGGATTCCGTCGGAAATCTTCGACTTCGATATCCAGCCCGGCGCCGACGGGCCGACCAAGTTCCTGGACGGCAGCGTCGACATGCCCATTGCCTACGACCAGTAGGAGGTTCGTCATGCCCATGTACGAATACGCCTGTCACGACTGCGGCACCTTCAGCGCCATGCGTCGCATGGCCGAATGCAGCCAGCCCACCGACTGCCCCGAGTGCGGGGCCGCCTCGGCACGCATCATCTCGGCGCCGCGCCTGTCGCTGATCTCAAGCCACGCCCGCGTGGCCCACGAGACCAACGAACGCAGCGCCGACCGGCCGCATACGTCCAAGACCTATGACAAGCGCCATCCGGCCGGCTGTGGCTGTTGTTCGAGCAGCAGCCGCAAGGCCAGCAACACGGGGGCGCCGCCCGCAATCAAGACCAAGACCGGCCCGCGGCCCTGGATGATCAGCCACTAACACTCGCGCGAGCCATAACGAATGCTCCCGGCGGCGTCGACCGTTTGCGAACGGCGGCGTCGCCACCTTTTCAGATCCGCGTCGCCAGAACCGGCGCGGTCAGCCGGAGAACCGAATGCGACACGGAGATATTTCCAGCAGCGCCGATACCGTCGGCGTGGCCGTGGTCAACTACAAGATGCCGCGTCTGCACACCCGTGCCGACGTACTCGACAACGCGAACAGGATCGCGGAAATGATCCAGGGCATGAAGATCGGCCTGCCCGGCATGGACCTGGTCGTCTTCCCCGAATACAGCACCATGGGGATCATGTACGACCCGGACGAAATGATGGAAACCGCCGCCAGTATTCCGGGCGACGAAACCGCGGTATTTTCCGAAGCCTGTCGTCAGGCCAATACCTGGGGCGTGTTCTCGATCACCGGCGAACGCCACGAGGACCACCCCAACAAGGTGCCCTACAACACGCTGATTCTGATCAATAACGAAGGCGAGATCGTCCAGAAGTACCGCAAGTGTATTCCCTGGTGTCCGATCGAGGGCTGGTATCCGGGCGACAAGACCTATGTTGTCGAAGGCCCCAAGGGGCTCAAGATCAGCCTGATCATCTGCGACGACGGCAACTACCCGGAAATCTGGCGCGACTGTGCCATGAAAGGCGCCGAGCTGATCGTGCGCTGCCAGGGCTATATGTACCCGGCCAAGGAACAGCAGGTGATGATGTCCAAGTGCATGGCCTGGGCGAACAACTGCTATGTG
>NZ_CAXGSH010000074.1:0-20466 GCF_964012375.1 uncultured Salinisphaera sp. | reverse complement strand
TACACGGCGTTGTCGATATCCTCGCGATAGCCGATGCCGTACTCGGTACGGAAGTAGGCAAAGTCACGCTGGTAGTTGGTGACCGTGCTCGCCGACGAGAACGGCACGATATGGTAGGAACCGTCCAGATCGCGAATACCCACCGACCGGATGGTGAGTCGTTCCGCGGTACCCGTGATACCGCCCACGGTCACCACGTCGCCGGTGTTCATTGCGTTTTCCAGCTGAATGAACACGCCGGTAATGATGTCCTGTACCAGCTTCTGGGCACCGAAACCGATGGCCAGGCCGAGAACACCGGCACCTGCGATCAGCGGCCCGATATCCACCCCGATCTGGGATAGCGAGATCATCAGCGTCATGGTGATGATCACGATCGCGAGCGCGTTGCGGAACAGCTCCAGCAGCGTTTCCTGACGCGCGCTGGGCTTGCCGGTGCCGGTATTCGGGTTGAGCCGGTGCTCGATGATGCTCGCGGCGATCAGCCACAACAGCGCTGCCGCAAGCAGAACGATGGCCACCCGCGTGAGTGTCGATACCGTGCGCAGACCCACGTCGGAGGCCAGCCATGCGCCGAGATCGAACAGGTCCCAGGCGTTGGCCACGACCAGCGCGAAGGCGACCAGGATCAGTACCCGAATGACCTTGAGCGCTGTCGGCACGTAGGAATTCACCCGTGCCTCGAGCATGGGCAGCTTGCTGCGCACGTTGTCCGAGAAGGTCAGGCGCTTGCCGATCGCCTTCGACAGCAGCCCGGAAATACCCAGGGCCACCGCGGCCGCCACCAGCGTTTCGAGCGTGGCCGAAAGCATGAACGGCAGCGCATTGGTCGGGTCGACCTGGCTGGAAACGAACAGGGTGGTGAAATAGGCCACGGCCAGAATCACCCACAGCTTCGACATGAGTCGGAACAGCACCCCGAAGAAACCGATCGACGCATTTTCCGACATGCGTTCCAGGCGCTCGTTGAACAACTGGCGGTTCTTGAAGATAACGGCCAGCGCATAGATATACGCGCCGCCCATCAGCAAAAAGCTCACCACCGCGCCCAGGAAGAACGACAGCTGGACGTTGATGATCGGCACCAGCACCAGCAGGCCGTAGCCGATAATGCCCACGAACCAGCGCAGCCGAATGCTCCACCAGTGGGCCACGGTGCTGGGAATGTTGATCAGCCGCAGACTGTCGTAGCGCGCCGCGAACACCGCGCGAATGGCGACCTTGGTGAGCTCGACAAGCGCGAACGCGTTAATGAACAGCGACTCACGGGTACCGATACTGCCTGCTTCGCCAAAGGCATAGAGCCCGGCGAGATAGCCCGCGCCGCAGGCCAGTAGCACTACGGCGATATCCACGATCACGGCCAGTACGATCGCCGTGCCGCGCCGAATGAGTACACCCGCGCCGGTTTCGGCGCGTTGGGAAAAGCGGCCGATGGCCGAAAACAGGGTGCCGGCCAGAAACCGAAGCACGAAGAACGAGGCCACGGTCGCAACCGCGACCAGGGCAAAGGTCGTCAGTGCGGTCACGAACGCCGACATATCGAATTCCGGCCCAGGGCCGCGGTCTTCGTCCAGCGAGGTCAGCATCGTCCAGGTTGCCGATACCCGCTCGCCGATGACTTCTGCCCAGGCCGCGGTGGTCTGGGCAAACTGGCGGGCAAAGGAGACACGCTCTTCGCTGGCAGCGGCCTGCTCGGCGCCGGCCCCGTCGCCGGCTTTGCCCAGTGCCGGGTCATCGCCTGTCTCGGGCGGCGCCGGCAGCGGGCTATCCGCGTTCTCGCCCTCGCCGGCCTGCGCGGCCTGACGCAGCTGATCGACAATCTTAGCGCGGGATTCGTCGTTTTCGAGCAGATCCGCAAGCTGGGTTAGCGGCAGCACCTCGCTGGCGTTGTCGCCGCTCGGCGCGTCGCTCTGCTGGGCCAGCGCCTGCGGCGCAATGACGGTCGCCATCAGAGCAAAAAACAGAACCAATATTCGCAGGGCGTCCGACGCGGACCGCGAAACACCAACTCGATTCATAAGATGTCTTTCCTTGGCAGGAACAGCAGGACGTAATGGCCGTTACCGCAGTCGAAAGCGCGCCAGCCAGCCTTAATTCACGGCGTATAATGAATGCAGCGGCTGCATGTGACAAATGACATTGTTCGCCGTAGCGCGTCGAGCAGCCTCGCCGGACGCGCCGGTTCGAGCGAGCCAGCGCAAGCGGAAAAGGCGTCGTTTCTGCGCTCGGAGCGATTCGCCGCCCGATCCGCTCGAGCCGAAATCTGGGAATACGAGCCCATCCGGATAGCCAGCGCAGCAAGCGAATAACGTCGGGCCGCCGCGTTCGATGCGCATAGCGCAGCGCCCGTTTCGCCCATCGCGCTCGCCACGCAGCCTACGAAAAACATCCGCAAGCGAGGACGATATACGCCCGCGCGTTCTCTGGTGCCTGGCCGTGCGCTATGTCCTGCGGCGTTGGCGCCAGATCAGGGTCAGGAGCGATGCGAGGAGCAACAACGGTAGCCCCGCATCGCGACCGTTGCCAAGCGTACAGCCACCGCTCGAGCCGTCGCTGTTGACCTGGGCCGGCGTCTCGTCATCGTTGCCACCATCGCCGCTGCCGCTATCGGTGTCGCTGTCGTCGTTTTGCGATTCGTCTTCGCTCACGTCGAAACTGGCCACGATCGGATCGTGGTCGCTGACCTGGTCGGCGAATTCAGCGTTAACGTGGGCGACCTGAACACTGGCCCCGGCGGCCAGCGCCGGGGTGACAAAGAAGTGATCCAGCGCCTGCGAGTTGCCCTCGAACACATAGCTGTAGCGCGCGGTCGCGTCGAGTTTATCCAGCAGGTCCGATACCACCGCGGCCGATTCATTGGCACCGGTGAGCACCTGCATCGGCGCCAGGAAGCCAAACTCGTTGAAGTCGCCGAGCAGCCCGATGCGCGCATCCGGCACCGCGGCCAGTGCCTCGTCGACGAAGGCGTTGACCACCGCGGCCTGCGCGCTGCGCTGGTCCGCGGACCCGTTTT
Source organism: uncultured Salinisphaera sp. (assembly GCF_964012375.1). Lineage (NCBI taxonomy): Bacteria > Pseudomonadati > Pseudomonadota > Gammaproteobacteria > Salinisphaerales > Salinisphaeraceae > Salinisphaera > uncultured Salinisphaera sp. The sequence goes on along the minus strand of NZ_CAXGSH010000074.1, from coordinate 17,450 downwards.
CGTAGGGCTGGAGGGCGCCAAACAGCGGCGAACTGCCGCCCTTGGAGGCGAAGTGGTTGTTGACCAGCAGCACGCGCTGGCCGCCGAAATCGAACAGCGCGGCGACCGGCTTGCGGCTGTCTTTGAAGGCCGGATCGTTGGGCTGAACCCGCCCCGGGTTGAGCGTTAGCGTGAGTTGGCCTTCGTTGTCGGCCGAAACCCGGGTCGCGGTGGTGGCGTCGCCGGCGCCCTCGCTACCCTCGACCAGACTCACGCGGCTGGGATCGTAGAGATAGGCCACCCGAATATTGCCGCCCGGCTGGCCGCCGTCGGCCAACGGCTCGGGCACGACCTCGGTATAGGCATAGCGCGGACCGCCGGCTGCCGCGATGGCATCGGCCAGGCGCTGCAGCGTCTGATCGGCGGCGACGATCAGGTCGGCAGTCGACCCACCTTCTGGTGCCGAGCTGCCGGCAGAGCCGTCGTTGTCCTGCACTTCCTGCAGGCCAATGATGTCCGGCGAACCCAGTCGTTCGACGATCTGGTCCGCGATGGCCTCGAACTTGCCGTCGGCAACATCGGTATCGCCGTCTTCGTCGTTGGGGTCGAGGTTTTCGACGTTGTAGCCGGCCACGCTGAGCGTATCGCCACGGGCGAGCACGCCCACGCCGCTACGGTTGAGATTGGAAGGCTGCGGTGCGGCAAGCGTGGTGGGCAGTATTTCGAAGTAGCCGAAGCCGTAACCCAGCACCCCCACCACCTGGGTGAACAACGCCCCGGTATCCACCACCGGCATGTCGCCGTCGAGCAGCGTATCGTCGATCTGGATGCGTTCGGGGTTGTAGTCCACGCCCTCACCACGCTCGACCAGGGTAATACCGCCGCGGGCGTTGATGCCGGTCGCGTTCGCGCCGGCGTCTGGCACCACGAATATTTCGCCGAATCCGCTCGTCGGCCCAACCGCCATGGCCTGATTCACGCGTACGCGCATACCTTCCAGGCTTTCGTAGAAATCGAGGCCGTCTTCGTCCGGATCGAATACCGTGGTATCGCTGGTGGCGACATTGCCGTTGGTGTCGTTATCGATGATCTGCGTGGGCGCCTGACGACCGCCCTGGCCGATAGTCACGGCCATGATCTCGGTCGTATTGAAAACCGAGGTCGGATCGGCGAGAAGGCGGGTACTGCCATCGTCGCCGGTCACAATCTGGGTCGTCGGCAGATTATTGCTCTGCACCCCGCCGGGATAGAATTCGGTCACCTCGCCGGCGACTTCCACCACGTCGCCCACCGCGACCGGCGCACCGTCGCGCCGCGTGGGTTCGCCACCGGTGAACACCAGGAGCGCATCGCTGGTGGCATCCTTACCGTCGCCGTCCGGGTCCTGCAGATAGAAGCTGTTGCGGGTGACCGCAGTGACAACGCCCGGCACGCCGGCGACCGCATTACCGCGCTGCGGCGATAAATGGCCCGCGCCCTGAATATCGTAGATACGCAGGCCGGTGAGCGCGTTGTCCGGAATGCCGTCGCCGTTGTCGGGCATGCCGGTAGAAGGCGTACTGCCGGTGGCCGCATTCGGCGTCGGCGCGGCCGCCACGAACGTGCTCGTATCGCGGCCGGTACCGCTGCTGTCCGGGCTGCGCTGCAGCGACTCGTTGTCCTTGTTGCCGTTAACGTCTTCATCCAGCTGCGGCGCCCCGTCGGCCAGCAATACGGCCAGCTCGGGATCGTCGCTGTCGCCGGTACCATAGACCACGGCATCGATCAGATTATCGGTAGTCACCGGCGTGCCGTTGGGGAAATCCGCCGCCTCGCCCGCGTACAACGCGACGGCATCCTGACCGTTCTGCAGGCCGTTGCCGGCGAATACGGTGCCTACCCCCGGTAAGCCCGAATTGCCCAGCAGGTAATAACCGTCGCTTGAAGTGACCGTGCCGTCGAGATCGAAGGCGGCATAGCTCTGGTCGTTGCTGCCGTTGTAGAAGACCAGCACCAGACCATCCAGCGCCGTATTGCCGACGCCGCCGTCGGTCAATTCGACGAACTCGGCGCTATCGGTACCGGGCGTATCGGCATCGATTTCATTAATGAGAATCGAAGGCTGCGCAAAAGCGCCGGTTGCAATCGAAGCGCAGACGGCGGCGCTCAGAAGAGCAAGCGCGCGCAGCGAGGAAATAGAGCGTGGCATGAATTTCCCGTTCAATAATCGATCCACTGAGCATGCCTGCAACAGATGTCAGTTTGCGGTCGTCGATATCGCCGAGTGATGACAGCGTTGGCGTTACCTGTGCCGGCACCGAGCTGGCGTTGTGAGCCCGGCCCAGAAATAGACCATTCAATAAAGGGTCTTTCAAATGGATGACCGACCCCGGGAAGGCATGCGCGCCAATGCCAACGGCCGTGACGGCGTTAAAACAGCCGACGCAGTCCCATGTTTTGGTGCCGTATCGATAAAGCCGGCTGCAAACAACCGTCTTGACGGCGAGCGCGGGCCACGCGCAACGCTTGACGCCCCTCGGCCAACGTCCTAGATTTTTACAGATAAAAATATTAGAACGATAAAACGGAGGATGACATGCAAACCGCATGGAAAAAATTTCTTTCCGCTTTTGAATGGTTTGGCGCGCGCCGCCACGGTATTCGACGTGGGCTTGCCGGCTTGCTGCTACCGTCGCTTGTACTGGCCTGCGCCGCTGCCATGGCGACCGATGACCCCGCGCGCAAACATATTGATAACCCGTTTTCCGGCCTCGCATCGAGCCCGAACGTCGATGAACAGATGTTCTTCGTCGTCAAAGACGTCCGCCCGGAAGCATTCAGCTGGTTCTGGAATAACTTGAGCCAGCGCTCATTGCGGCGCGCCAACCGCCAGTCGCGCGATTTCGAGTGGATCGATGCCCCGGCCCAGCCGAACGAACTGGGCTACGAAAGCCGGGCGTCCTTCAAACAATCCATCTGGCTCGATGGTCGCCGACGCAGCGTCACGTCTCGCTATCGCTCGCCCGACAGCGCGCGCGGCCGGGTCGACCCCAGCAACTACCTCGGCGATCGGCCATTCAGCTTTCTGGCAATGACCGTGACCATCGACGACGGCGCGCCGATCGACGTGCTGCTGCGCTACCAGCCGGTCGGGGACACCCTGACCGATACGGCGTTTTCGCTGGAGCTGACCACCGCGGGCGATACAAAGCTCGCCCACGCATACGGCCTGTGGCTGCGCCGATTGCTCGAAGGCACAGGCAGCTTCCTGACCAACCGCTTTGATCGCAAGTTCTACGATGACGTCGTGCTAACGCGCGGCAGCGTCGAAGTCACGCCGATCGATTTTTCGAGCCTGACGTTTCGGGTGATCGTGAATCAGCAGATCAAGGGCATCACGCCCGACATGCTCGCCTGGTGGTGGGACCATATCGACAATCTGGCCCGCTACCGGCTATGGCAGCCGATCGACCACGACCGCTTCGAGTGGGAAGTCGCGCCACGCGAGCGCGACCTGCAATACGATATCGGCGCGGTTCAGATCGTGCGCGAGTTCATCGGCAATGCGCTGATCACGCTGCGCATCGAAGGCGTCGACCCCGAGGTTTCACCCGCCCCCGTCCCCATCGAACAGCCGCGCCCCTATTTCTTCAACTCCCTGGCCGAGCCACAGGGCTTCCAGCAGGTCCAGGGCGTTTCGCTGCCCGTCGACATACCGCTGTCGCCTGCCCCCTTTCCCGCGAACAAGCTGATCCACCAGTGGCGCTGGAACGATGCCCACGACGGCGTCATCCTCGATACGGTCTTCACCATCTTCGCCGGCGTACTGATTCCACAGCCAAGCTTCGGCGAAGACCTGGGCCGTCATGCGCTACGCGAATTTCAGACCATGCCCTACTTCCTGCCGCGTCTGTATCGCAGCGAGTGGCTGGGGTTGACACCCTAGCGCTGCGCGCAGAAACAGCCCGCAATCGGCGGGCCGGGTATGACGCCGGAAGTGGAACGCCGCGGCCAGGTGGATCGGATGCGGCTAATCGGCGCTCATGGACAGCGACGCCATGCATTTGCGGTGGAAGTAGTCCTTCTGCTGTCGTAGCGAAAACAGCCGTGGCGAGAACAGCCAGGTCTGGGTCACGCCCATGAGGAAGGTGTAGGTCTGCAGCGCCAGCGCCGGCGCGGGGTCACCTGCCGGCAGCGCGTTCTGCTCACGGGCCTCGGCAATCAGCGTTTCAAACAGGGCGATGATCGAACGGGTGAGCTCGCGCTCGCGGCGCACGGTACGGGCCATGCGCTGGGTGAGCTCGGTCTTGTTCATGAGGATTTCGAACGACTGGCGATGGCGTTTGTCTTCGACCAGCAGATCGAACCAGCCTCCAATAAAGGCGCTCATACGCGCAACCGGGTCGGGCGTATCGGCGCGCGCGGCATCGACAAGCCGCTGTAGCGGCGTCTGCGAATAGGCAATGACGGCCTCGAACAGCTCGTCCTTGTTCTTGAAATGCCAGTAGATCGGACCGCGGCTCATCCCGGCGTCCTTGGCGATCATGGCCAGTGTCGTGCCCGAATAGCCGTACTGGCTGAACAGCCGCAGGCCCGCATCGATCACTTTGAGCCGGGTCTGTTCGGCCTGTTCGGGAGTACGTCTCATCGTATTATGATCGACAGTGCGGACGACGCGCGCAAGACGGGCGATCGGCTACTCTTCCGACCGCCCGACTGACTCGCCGCCAACCGGCCCTGTTCTAGAGCGCGTCGTCGGCCGCCATCTGCATATAGCTGGTATCAAAGCGCAGATTGACGTTGTTCTCGTCGCCGAGAACACGGCCACCCGGGAATTCGATGCCCACGAAATCGGCGCTTGCCGCGCCCTCACCCAGCAGGCCTTTTTCGAACGAGAACTGGCGCACGCTATCCATCGCCTCGTAAGCCTGATCGCTGGAGATGAATTCGATGGCAGCATCCGGCGTGTAGAACATCTTCATGCCGTCGAGCTGGGCTTCGTAGCCGGCGCGATCGGTGCCGGAGGCTTCACCCAGATAGGCGCGCACCTCGCGGCCCTTGGCGGTATCCGCACCGAGGTCGGTCATCATTTCGTACCAGGCGCCCACCAGGGCCTTGCCCAGCGCCGGGTTGGCTTCAAGCGTGTCGGTGTTCACCAGCGTCAGATCCTTGATATGACCCGGAATCTGGCTGGAGTCGAAAATTGCGTGCGAGCCGGGGGTTTCGGCGACCGTGCTCAGCAGCGGATTCCAGGTCACCACCGTGCGCACGGTATTGCCTTGAAACGCCGCCACGATATCGGCGTCCGAAGTATTGACCAGGTTGACGTCCGGTTCGGACAGGCCGTTCTCTTCCAGCGCGCGCGCCAGCAGATAATGCGATACCGACAGCTGCACCAGATTGATCGTCTTGCCTTCGAGCTCGGCGACCGACTTGGCGTCCTTGGAGACGATGCCGTCATTGCCGTTGGAATAGTCACCCACGATCAGGGCCGTGGTATCCACGCCGGAAGCCGCAGGGATCGACAAGGCATCCATGCTGGTGGCCACCACGCCATCGAACTGCCCGGTGGTGTACTGGTTGATGGACTCAATATAGTCGTTGATCTGTACGATTTCGACGTCGATACCGTATTTATCCGCCCATTTGTCCATAATCCCGGAGGTCTTCACATAGTCCCAGGGAATCCAGCCGGCATAGATGGTCCAGGCGATTCGAAACGAATCGCGTTTTTCGGCGGCTTGGGCGCTACCCAAGCTCGCGGCCGTCAGTGCGATCGCGACAAGCGCGAGCGTTAGAGATTTTTTCAAGTGCATCGGTACGGTCTCCCGGATTAGAAAATTAGACGAACACGGCCTAGAACAACTTCAGATAACGCTCGATCTCCCAGTTCGATACGGCGGTGTGATAGCTCTCCCACTCGCTGCGTTTGAAATCGACATAGGCATCGAACATGCGGTCGCCAAAGACCGCACGTGCCAGCGGGTCGGCCTCGAAATCGGTAATCGCTTCTCCGAGCGTGCGCGGCAGCATGGTCACGCCCATGTCGTCGATCTCGGCATCGCTGTAGCGATACATGTTTTCGCGATGCGGCTCGCCGGCATCCATGGCGTTCTCGATGCCTTCGAGCCCGGCTGCCAGCACCAGCGCAGCCCCGAGATAGGGATTACATGCAATATCCGCCGCACGGCATTCCACGCGCGAGCCCACGCCGGGGATGCGAATCATGTTGGTACGGTTGTTGTTGCCGTAGCAGGCAAACACCGGCGCCCAGGTCGAGCCCGACATGCTGCCCTGGCGAACCAGCCGCTTGTAGCTGTTGACCGTGGGCGCGATCACCGCGCTGATGGCACGCGCGTGCTTGAGCACGCCGGCAATGAACTGATAACCAAGTTCCGATACGCCACAGCCGTACGGGTCGCCCTTGTCAGGCGCAAACAGGTTCTCGCCGGTCTCGGCATCGGCCAGCGACATGTTGTAGTGCGCCCCGCTGCCGGTCTTGTCGGAATACGGCTTGGGCATGAAGCTCGCGAAGGCGCCGTGCTTGCGGGCGATTTCGTTGGCCATCATGCGAAAGAACACGAAGCGATCCGACATGGTCAGCGCATCGGCGAACTTGAAATCGGTCTCGAACTGGCCGTTGGCGTCTTCGTGGTCGAAGGAATAGACGTCCCAGCCGAGGCCGTTCATGGCGTCGACAAGTTCATCGATGATCGGCAGGTTGTCGATCAGACCGCGCGGGTCGTAGCAGGGCTTGGCCAGCGAATCGCGTTCGCTCAGCGGCGCGAAGCCGCCGTCTTCGGTTTCCCGAAACAAAAAGAACTCGGTTTCGATGCCGAGATTGAAAGTGAATCCCATCGCCCGGGCGCGGTCCAGCTGTCGCTTTAGAATGCTGCGCGAGCAGGCTTCGAACGGCGCGCCGTCCAGGTGCAGATCGCCGGCAAACCACGCCAGGCGTGTATCCCAGGGGCAGACCGTGGCCGACGCCGGGTCCGGCATTGCCGCCACTTCGTTATCGGAAATATCCTGTGGCACGCCGTCCAGCGCCGCGCCCGTATACAACTCGCTGCCCGCGAACATGTTGTCCAGATGGTCGAGCGGCACGAACTTGCCTTTGACACAGCCATGGATATCTACATAGCTGGCCATCGCGTACTTCACGCCCTGTTCTGCAAGACTCGCCTGCAGCGAGGCCGTGTCCACCCTATTAGTCATCGAATCAATCCTTGGTTTGTCTGTAGAACGGGCAGTACGAGACTGCCGACCATCCAGCGCAGCATCGCCGCGCTCACCAAAGCACTTACAATATACATGCCAGCCTGTATATTTAATCGATAACCAGCTTCAACGATTCTCGACGCGGTACGCATAAAATGCAGCCAGAACAATGGCATGAAGACAGCTTCCCACTCGGCGATTTTGTGCTCGACAGCGGCACGGTGCTGCGCGATGCTCGCCTCGCCTATCACAGCCGCGGCACGCTAAATAGCGCCGCCGATAACCTCGTGGTGCTGCCAACGCACTATGGCGGTGCGATGCAGGCCAACCATCGCTGGGCCGACAGCCCGCATAGCCCGCTGGCCGGTGCCGACTACTGCATTCTGGTGCCGGCGCTGTTCGGCAACGGCGAATCGTCTTCCCCTAGCAACGCCGGCCCAGGCCAGGGCGATTCAGCCTTTCCGCAGGTCACCCTGGCCGATAACGTGCGCGCCCAGCGGCGGCTGATCGAGGCACAGTTCGACGACGCCTGCCCCCGGCTTGTCGCCGGCTGGTCGATGGGCGGCATGCAGGCACTGCAATGGGGCGCACTGTATCCGCAGCGCGTAGGTGCGTTGCTGGCGATATGTGCCACGGCGAGATGCTATCCGCATAACGCACTGTTCCTGGACGGGATCAAGGCAGCGCTGGAAGCCGACCCGGCCCTTGCCGCCGGCGGCTTTCCGGAGCGCGGGCTGCGGGCCTTCGCCCGCGTGTATGCGGGCTGGGCCTATTCGCAGCGTTTCTTTCGCCACGGTAGTTATCGCGGGCTCGGCTTCGACAGCGTCGCGGACCTGGTCGCACACTGGGAGGCCGATCATCTGCGCGCTCACCCCTACGACCTGCTGGCCATGCTCGATACCTGGCAGCAGGGCGATATCGCCCGCATGCCGGGCTTTGCCGGCGATACGACCGCCGCACTCAAGCGCATTAGCGCGCCCACCATCGCCATGCCATGCGCTAGCGACCTGTACTTCACCGCAGAAGATGCCGCGGCCGACGTCGCCCAGATCGCGGCCGGGACTTGCCGCGTTCTGGCATCGGATTACGGCCACTGCGCCGGCGGGCCGGGTTACGAGGCGCAATCAATGCAGGCGATTTTCGCGGCCATGCGGACCCTGCTCGAGCCCGGCGCCTGATTCAGGCGGGCTGTCGCAAGGCCTCCAGGGCGCGCTCGAATTCGCGCTCGATATCGTCGATATCGTGGCGCTCCTGCAGCGCGCTATGCGCCGCATCGCGCACGACCTGGGCATGACGTCGCAGCGCGGCGCGGTCGGGCTCCCGATGGGCGAGTGCGCTCATGCGAGCCAGAATGCGCAGCATTTGTCGGCTGGCCAGGACGCTGCCCCGGCCGTAGTTGCGGATCGGCGTGAAGGCAGCGTCTAACGCCGCTTCGAAATCAGGCAGGCGCAGTAGAAACCGCGACCTGTCATCGTCGCCATGCAGCGGCGACGGCACCGGCCGACGGGCCACTTCGGCCAGCGACGCACCCAGCCGATTGATACAGTCCACCGCCGTATAGGGGTTGTTCAACGCCGGCGACAGCGCCCGTACCGCAATTTCTGCCACCTGGTTGATCGCGAACAGTAAATCACGGTCGCTCATGCGGCTGTCGCCGATCAGGTATTCGCCGGCGATCTTCTGTGTCAGCGCCTCGGGCGATTCGCTCTGGCTGCCCTGCCAACGGGCGATAGGTGCACCGGCCAGTACATAATCGCCGTAGCCGACGACCGATTCGATCGCGATTTCGTATTTGCGGGCGATCGCGACAACGCCGTCAAGCCCTACCGACTGAACATAGCCGGCCCGGGGCGCATGAACCCACACGCCGTTCGATACGGTGAATCGCTCATCGGCCGGCGTCGGCATGCGCTCCGGATAGAGCCGATCAATGACGTCGTCGAGTTCGACCGCCACCGCTTCCAGCACCTGCGGAGCGGCGATCAGCTGCGCCATATGATGGGCGAAATAAATAAGCGTACAGCTGGCGAACAACGACAGCGCAAAGCCAACGGTGACCGAGAGTGCGGGCACGAACTGGTTGGCCGGGTCGTTACCCACCATATGAAACACGAGCATGCAGTACACGAACGTGCTCAGAAAGATGCCCAGCACCGTCTGGTTGGCGCGGTCGCGCATGAAGCTGCGAATGAGCCGATGACCGAACTGGCTGGTCGCCAGCGTCAATACCAGCATGAGCGTGGAAAACACGACCGTGGCGATCGCCACCATCGCACCGGTCAATGTCTGCAGCAGATAGACCGCGTTCTCGACGCCGCCGGAATACAGCATCTTGGTCAGCCATGCTGCGGCAACGTCGCTGCGATCCAGGCCGAGCGTAATGCTGAACAGCAGAACGCCCACCAGCATCATCACGCTCGGTAGAAACCAGAAACTGGAGCGGGCCAGCTCCATGAACTCGGCTAGACGGATACGCATCGATCAGCGCTCGAAAACAAAACGCGCATTGTAGCCAGACCGCCGGCCTGTCGGGCCAACGCCGCGCCCACAAAAAAGGGCCGCTGTGCGAACACAGCGGCCCTTCTCGTAGCCGGCGAAGCCGACGCGATCAGCTGCTTGCTTCGACCGCCTTGGCAAAGATATCCACGCCTTCGTCGACCTGTTCACGCGTGACCACCAGCGGCGGCAGGAAACGCACCACCTGCTTGCCGGGGCCGCAGCGCAGCAACAACAGGCCGTGCTTTTCGCATTCCTTGGCGATCTTTTCGGCACGGGCGCCGTCGGGCTTGCCATCCTTGTGGAATTCCACGCCTACCATCAGGCCCTTGCCGCGTACGTCGCCGATGCATTCATGCTTGTCGGCCAGCTGTTCCAGGCGCTCCTTGAGATGCGCCCCCTGGGCACCGGCGTTATCCACCAGGCCTTCTTCCTCGATCACGTCAAGCGTGGCAAGCGCGGCCGCACAGGCCACCACGTTGCCGCCGTAGGTACCGCCCTGCGAGCCGGGCAGGCCCTTTTCCATGATCTTGCGCGGCGCGGCACAGGCCGACAGCGGGAAGCCGCTGGCCAGGCCCTTCGCGGTGACCACGATATCGGGTTCCACGTCGTAGTGGCTGTGCGACCAGAACTTGCCGGTACGGCCATAGCCGGCCTGTACTTCGTCGGCACCCAGCAGCATGCCGTGCTTGTCGCAGCGCTCGCGCAGGCCCTGCATGAAGCGGGTGTTGGCCGGGACGAAGCCGCCCTCACCCTGGATCGGCTCGATGAGCATGCCGGCGGTATCGTTTGGCGAGCTGATCGTCTGCAGGATGTAGTCCAGCTCCTGCAGGCAGAAATCGGTGGCCTGATCTTCCGACCAGCCGTAGCGGAACGCGTTCGGGAACGGTGCCACGACAACGCCGCCCATGATCGGCTGCAGGCCGGCGGTGTACGCCGTACCGGAGGTGGTCATCGAAGCCGAGCCCATGGTGCGGCCATGAAAACCGCCGTGGAAGACGACGATGTTGGGCCGACCCGTGGCATGACGCATCAGGCGCATGGCCGACTCGGCCGCTTCCGTGCCGGCACTGGCATAGAAGATGGAATCGATATCGCCGGGCATCTTGTCGGCCAGACGGGCCGACAGATCCTGAATCGGCTTGTGCAGAATGGTGGTGTACTGGCCGTGGATGAGCTTGCCCACCTGTTCCTGCGCGGCGGCGACCACCTTGGGGTGGCAATGACCGGTACTGGTCACGCCGATGCCGGCGGTGAAGTCCAGATAGCGCTTGCCGTCGGTATCGAACAGGTAGCAGCCTTCGCCGCGATCGACATGGACGTCGGTAGCCTGCTTGAGCAGGGGCGATAGATTGCTCTTGTTGCTTCCTAGCATGACGGCACTCCTGGATGGCCTTGTTGTACTGTGCGCGCGAGCCTAGACCGGATCGAAACGAGTTTCAACGATCGCGCCGGGCCCGCTGCAGGATCAGTTTGTAAACGTTGGAAAAGCTAAAGTACGTCGACGATCGCGTCGCCGGTTTCGATCGTGCCGCGGCGTTCGCGCCCGTGTTCGGCCAGGTCGGCGGCCACCACTTCACGCAGGCGCTTGCCGGCCCGGTCGGCGGCCGGATCCTCGACCCCCATCCACTCCAGCATCATGGCAGTGGTGAGCAGCATCGCGGTGGGCCCGGCCAGATTCTTGCCGGCGATATCCGGCGCGCTGCCGTGCGTGGGCTCGAACATGGGCGGACGCGTACGATCCGACGGGTTGATGTTCGACGACGGCGATACGCCCATGCCGCCGTTCAGCACGGCCGCCAGATCGGTGAGGATATCGCCGAACAGATTCGAGGCCACCACGACGTCGAATGCCCAGGGGTGGCTGACGAACTTCATGCAGGCGGCATCCACCAGTTCGTGGTGGGTGGCCACGTCCGGGTAGTCCTTGGCGATCTCGGCGAACATGTCGGTCCACATGTCGCCCCAGAAGCGCTGCGCGTTGCGCTTGGTGATCATGCAGACCTGACTGGCCTTATCGTCGCGGCCAAAGCTGCGCTCGCGGCCTTCAGCGGCACGTTCGGCCGCCCTGACCCTTGCCTGTTCGAAGGCATGGCGAATAATTCGATCGGTCGCGCGATGGGTGAAAAGTGCGACCTGCGTGGCGATCTCGTTCTCGGTGCCCACCGCAAGCCGCCCGCCCTGATTTACGTACTCGCCTTCGCTGTTTTCGCGAATCACGAGCATGTCGATATCGTTTGCACGCGGATCGGCGAGATACTGGGGCGCCCCCGCCATTGGCCGGCACGGACGCTCGCAGCACCACTGGTCGAAGCCCTTGCGGATTTCCAGCAGCGGCGAGAGCGATACCGCATCCGAGAGCAGATAGCGATTCGGATCGTCGCTCGGGCCGGGGTCGCCAAGCGCGCCCAGAAGAATGGCGTCGAACTTTTCCAGACGTTCGAGATAATCGGCCGGCGCGCTTTCGCCATGTTTTTCATGCCAGGCGTGCGACGGCCATTCGAACGTTTCGTAGTCGATCGACAGTTCCGGGTCGCCTGCCACCAGGGCGTCAATCGCCCGCGTGGCCTGGGCGATCACTTCCGGGCCGATACCGTCGCCGGGCAGCACCGCGACGCGCCATGTCTTTTTGGTGTTCATGGCTGCAGGCTACCACTGACCTGCATGCATACGCATCGGTTTGCCGGGCAAAACGCGGGTTTTCACTTCTGTGCGCGCCTCGCCCGGAAAAAACCACGCAGAAGCGCCGCACTCTCTTCGGCCAATACTCCACCGTCATGCGCCACCCGGTGGTTGAGTCGCGGCTCGTCGAATACCGAAAAAATCGAGTGGACCGCCCCGGCACGAAAGTCGTCGGCGCCGTAGACTACCCGCGCGATGCGCGCATGCCCGATCGCCCCGGCACACATGGCACAGGGTTCGAGCGTCACATACAGGGTCGCACCAGGCAGACGGTAATTGCCCGCTGATCGACAGGCCGCGCGAAGCGCCTGGATCTCGGCATGGGCCGTCGCGTCGTCGCTGGTGATGGGGCAGTTCCAGCCCTCACCGAGAATCGCGCCGTCACGAACCACGACCGCGCCAACCGGCACCTCGCCCTCGGTCTCGGCCCGGCGCGCCAGCTCGAGCGCGCGCCGCATCCAGTGCATATCGTCCATATGTGTTTATCGCAATCGCCGGAGCGACATTCTAGAGCCTGTCGCCACAGGCTGCGCCGGCATGCGCTGCCAAACCGACCATACGGTAGCCAGCATTACCACCCAATTTGAGTATGGGCATGGCTAATCTGGAGGACTAACGTCTAATATATGCGCCCTCATCGGCGCGCTACCTTGCTCGCCTCATCATCTAAAGCACATTAAATATTGGGCACAACTCATTGTCAGCGATGAGCATTCGTCGAGTCCGCCGGGGTAACTGGACTCGTTGATGCACTGCCAAACCATGGTCGAGCGCTGGCGCTCGTTCGATGACATGCCATTGGGGATATCCGAGCACTGTACTTTTCAGAACACACGGTCGGACAGCGCCGCCTGTCCACGTTCGTGCTTGCTGGAGGTGCGTTGTCGTACAGGTTTGCCCGAGATCGTGCCTGCCGATCACTAACCGCTCGGGGAGAGCATCATGAAGACCCTGCACTCACGCTACCTGCTGCCATCGGCCCTGTCGGCCGCGACCGTATTCGCGTTCACCGGTCCGGCCCACGCCTTCGAATTCAAGGTATCCGGCCAGGTCGACCGGGCCGCGATCGCGGCCGATAACGGCGAAGATCGCGATATCGGCTTTGTTGATAACGTCGGCTCCAACAGCCGTTTCCGTTTTACCGGCGAGCAGGATCTGGAGAACGGCTACAACATCGGCTTCGCCTACGAGATTGCGCTCAACGAGAACCCGTCCACCTCTTTCGACGTCAACAACGGCGGCGGCAGCGAAGACGACTTCCTCGACAACCGTCTGGCCAATGTCTATGTGGAAGGCGATTTCGGTCGCTTCACGTTCGGCAAGCTCGACGGTGCGGCCAACGGCTCCTCGGAGCTCAACTACAGCGGCACCATGTATCTGGGCGGCGGCCAGGGCATTTCCATGTATGCCGGCGGCATCAGCTTCCTCGACGATGAAGGCCGCGTGGTCACCAATCTTTCCGGGGCCTCCAACCACTTCGACGGCATCTCGCGCCAGAACGGCGTGCGCTACGACACGCCCAGCCTCGGCGGTGCGGTGCTGTCGGCCACCCTGGACAACGGCCATGCCTATGAACTGGCCGCCCGCTACGAAAGCGCGTTCGGCGACGGCGGCAAGGCCGGCTTCGTGCTCACACATCTCGATACGCAAGACCAGGATTTCGATATCGAGCCCGATGGCACCGTCAACGACAACAGCCCGCGCTTTCAGGAAAGTGGCGGCACCGGCTCGCTGCTGCTGCCCTCCGGCCTGACCTTCACCGCCTCGTTCAAGCAGCGCGACTACAATGAGCCGGGGCGCGCCACGGCCGAAAACTACTTCGGCGGCGTGGGCTATGTGCAGGACAAGCATCACTTCGAAGTCAGCTATATGCAGACCAACGACCTGGCCGGCGATGGCAGCACCGCGCGCAGCTACGGCCTGGCCTACGTCTATGACGTGATCGACAGCGTCGAACTGTTCGCCTCCTATCATCACCTCACGCTCGACGATGCCGAATACAGCTACACGAGCACGGATGCCACCGGCACCGACACCACCATCTCGGCAACCGGTGACGCTCAGGATCTTGATATTCTGTTCGTCGGCACCCGCCTGAAATTCCTCTAGAACCGAGTCGAAGACCGTATGCAGCACTCTCTGAAAATCGCGGCCTCCGGTCTTTGCGTTGCCGTGTGCAGCCTGCTTGTCGCAGGCTGCGCCGGCACCGGCGTAGGCGAACCCGTGAACTATGAACGCCTGCCGGGTTCGGGCGACAAGATGGCCGACGGCCCGGGGCTGATGAGCCCGGCACGTGGCGATGATTACGACGACGGTGTTCGCGTCTACTCGGACGATGCCTCCAAGCCGGCGTTGATCAACCGCGATTCGCGCAGCCGACAGACCGCCCGGCCCGATGAGGCGGCCCCGGCTTCCAGCACGGCAACGGCGCCCTCGGCCGCCCAGCAGCAGGAATTCGCCGACTACGAGGAATACCAGCGCTTCCGGAACATGCCCAAGGATTCGCCGGAATACCAGCGCTTCAAGGACTGGCAGGAATGGAAGCAGTACCAGCAGTGGAAGGACAGCCAGCAGCGCTAGTCCGCGCTCACCTGTCGTAGTAGAGAACGGGTCGATCGATTCCGCGGGCATTCTCGATGTCGCGGGTCGATCGACCCTTTTTTATCCGTCCCGCACCGGGCGCGGCCGTTCCGTACAGCCCCGAATCCGCTAAAAGCGCGGCGCCATCACGAAACCGAAGCGGGTTGCCGCGCCGCACGCATGTGGTGGAACAGGCCGACCGCCATGAGCAGGCCGATTCCGGCGATATCGGTCCATGAGCCGGGTTTGAGCATGAGCAAGGCGCCGGCAAGCATGATCAGTCGCTCGTACCAGGTCATGCGGATCCGGAAATAGCCCTGGGTAGCGGCAACGAAGCCGAGCATGCCCACCAGGGCCGTGGCGATCACCCACGCCGCGTAGTACCAGTTGCTCACGTTGTAGAGCAGCAACTCCGGATTGAAGAAGAACATGAAGGGCAGAATCGCCGTTCGCAGGTCGTAGATGAAGCCCTGTACGCCGGTAGCGATCGGGTCGGCCCGGGAAATGGCGGCGGCCGCATAGGCAGCCAGGCCCACCGGCGGTGTGTCGTCGGCAAGAATGCCGAAATAGAACACGAACAGATGCACGGCCACCAGCGGCACGTCCATGCCCGCAGCGGCCGCCAGGCTGGATATCACCGGCGCGACGAGCGCGGCCATGACGATATAGTTGGCGGTCGTCGGCAGGCCGATACCCAGAATCAGCGAGGTGATCGCCGACAGGATCAGCACGATCCAGATGTTGCCGCCCGAGAGCACGTCCAGTACCTGGGTCAGGCCATAGCCCAGGTTGGTCATGGTGACCATGCCCACGATGATGCCGGCCGCGGCGGTGGCCACGGCAATGGTGGTCATGTTGCGTGCGCCCAGTTCCAGGCCGGCCACGATCGAGCGCAGCCCTTGCCACAGCCCGCCGGCCAGCCCGGCCTCGCCCCGCACGCCCTTGACGGTCTCCTGCACGAGAATCAGGCCTGCCAGAACCACGGTCGCGTTGAGCGCGCTGCGCTCCGGGGTGAGGTTGGCCCACATGAGTTCGTAGAGCAGAAACGCCACCGGAATCAGGTAGTGCACGCCCTTGATGAAGGTCGGCCAGAAAGGCGGCAGTTCGGCGCGAGGCAGGCCTTCCAGGCCGAGCTTGAGCGCTTCCAGATGCACGACATAAAGCAGGCCGAGATAGGTCAGCACCGCTGGCACCAGCGCATAGATGATGAGCTGTGAATACGGCACGTCGATAAAGGTGGCCATGATGAAGGCCGCCGCGCCCATGATCGGCGGCATCAGCTGGCCATTGACCGACGCCGCCACCTCGGTAGCCCCGGCCTTGACCGGCGGATACCCCACCCGTTTCATCAGCGGGATGGTGAAGGTGCCGGTGGTGACCGTATTCGCGGTCGACGAGCCCGAGATCACGCCGGTGAGCAGGCTGGCCACCACCGAAGCCTTGGCCGGGCCGCCGCGAAACGTGCCCAGGCCGCTGTAGGCCAGGTCCACGAAATACTGCCCTGCCCCGGCCTTGTCCAGCAGCGCGCCGAAAAGCACGAACAGGAACACGAACGTCGCCGATACCTGGATCGGCGTGCCCCAGATCCCTTCGGTGGTGATATAGAGCTGCTGGATAATTTCCGACCACTGATAGCCGTTGTGCAGATAGATCACGTCGGGCGGGGTGAGCGGGATGAGTCCCGCCGGGCCGGTCACCCCGTAGAGCACCACAATCGCGGCGATCACCGGCAGGGCAAAGCCCAGCAGCCGCACCGAGGCAATCACCAGAAACGCCATCAGCGCGGTGCCGACCCAGACATCGCGCGGCTCGGGCAGCCCGCCCTGAATCATCACGATGTTGTAGTAGTTGAACAGGATGTAGAGCGCGCTGGCCACGCTGGCGGCGGCCAACAGCCAGTCGTACCAGGGAATGCGATCGACCACGCCGCCCTTGCGCGGATATGCCAGAAACGCCAGCGCAAAGCCGAAGGCCAGATGAATCGAGCCGATCTTCTGCGGATTGAGCGTGCCGAAATAGCTGGCATAGAGCTGAAACAGGCTCCACGCCACGGCAATGACCACCAGCAGCCAGCGCTGCCAGTTCGCTGTGGGCTCGCGGCCGCCGTACTCGCTCGCCTTGACGATACCCTCGGCTTCTCGTGCCACGTGTTCGCTCATCGATCTATCCCGCCATGAAAACAACGTGCCGGCGTCGGCCGGCCAAACGAACGAACCCCAGCCGCAGGGGCCGGGGTTCGATGGTTGCGCTGCGCTAACTGCCCTGGATCAGGACGCCGGCATCAGGCTTTCCTTCACGTCGATATTCTGTTCGGTGAAGAACTTCACCGCGCCCTTATGCAGCGGAATGGACATGCCTTCGAGGGCCGTGTCGAGCGTGAAGTATTTCTTGAGGTTCGGATTCGCGATGTCGTTGTAGAAGGCGTCCTTCTTGTCATGAAACACGGTGTTCATGAACTGATAGATCGCGTCTTCCGATACGTTGGACGAGGTCACGAGCATGGCCTTGAGCGTGAC
>NZ_CAXGSH010000073.1:0-20966 GCF_964012375.1 uncultured Salinisphaera sp. | reverse complement strand
CGGCATTGATGGCCTGAACCCCGGACCAGAGGGCGGTCGCCGTGGCCAGCCCCACCATGAGAGTCACCAGCTGGAACGGGCGGCGCCACCAATGCGACAGAAGCGCCCGAAGCGTCACCGCGATCACGTCACCCGCCCCCGCGACAGGGTCAGGCGCCGATCCATCCGGTCTGCCAGCGACAGCGAATGGGTCGCGCAAAGCAGCGCGGCGCCTGTTTCGGCCACGAGCTCCAGCATCAGCGTAACCACGCGGCCGCCGGTTTCCTCGTCAAGGTTGCCCGTGGGTTCGTCCGCGAGGACCAGATCGGGCTTCATCGCCAGTGTCCGCCCGATGGCGACGCGCTGCTGCTGCCCGCCGGACAGTTGCTCGGGGTATTTCGAGAGGTGATCCGTCAGCCCCAGGCGCTCGGCCAGCGCATCGAGCTGATCGCGGCCAACGATATCGCGTGCACTCTGAGCGACCTCGATGAGTTCATGGCCGGCGAAGCGCTGCCGTATCTCGGTGAGGTATTCGTTCTGCTGGGCCACACGCTCAGTCACGAAGGCGCTGCTCGCATCGGCCGGCCAGAGCCGATTCACGTACAGCGCGCCCACCGGGATATGCGTATCGCTCAGCTGTTCGATGACCCGTGCTGTTTCCTCGATCGGCAGCCGTTCGGCCTGCAGCACCGGATGGAAAACCGATTCGTCGTGCAGGCGCTGACGGGCCTGGGCGAAGCGTTCGGCACGCTGGCGCAGGCGCGTGAGCACGCGATCTTCGCGCTCGGGCTCGCTCACCCCGGCCATCGAACGCCACATGCCCTGAAGCTTGTTGACCTTGGCGCGCTGGGCCTGCAGACCTTCCACCCAGGCGCCCAGCATGGAGGGCAGCGTAAGCAAACGCAGCGTATGGCCGCTGGGCGCGGTATCGAACACCACCCGGTCGAAACGCTGCGGACACCATTCCATGATCCGGGTGAAGCGGTCGAACAAGGCCGATTCCGCCGTGCCCGGTGCCTGGACGGCCAGCTTCAGGTGCCGGTCGAGCGCCGGCAGCACCGCCTTGGACACCGCGGATTCCGCATCCTCGCGAATGCCCTCGACGTAGGCCTTCGCATCGGCCTCGGGGTCGATTTCCATCGCCCAGAGATTGTCGCCCGCCGCGCTCGGCTCTCCGCTCAGTCGCGTTTCGAGCAGGTCGGACACCGAGTGTGCCGGATCGGTCGATACCAGCAGCGTACGCTCGCCAGCGGCCGCCAGCCGCAGCGCGTTGGCCGCGGCAAGCGTGGTCTTGCCGACCCCGCCCTTGCCGCCGAACAGATAGAACCGCGTGGGCAGATCGTTGCGATGTGTATGCGAGTGCGCCATGGCGATAGTCTGCCAGTCGGCCGGGCGTTACGGGGCCTAGCTAGAGGTACAACGGTGCTTGCAGGCAGGCGTTTCGCGCCATGCGGGCCCGGCAGGCAGACCGTCACCGCGCCCGGGCAGGCCTTGGCTCAGCAGCAAACGCCCGCTTCGGGAAACGTTTCCATACCCATGCGCTGATGCCAGCGATGAAAGGCCTCGATCAGGTCGGGATAGAGCTCGAGGGCATAGTAGTCGGCGGGCCCGGGAATACCCAGGGCCTCGAGAAACAACAGCGCCACCAGCACATCTTCTTCCGAACGCGCTTCGCGGGCGATGCCGGCACGCCAGGGCGCCATGAACAGTTCGTCGTGATAATCGGAAAAACGTTGCCAGAGGCTCTTGTCGGTCATGGCTGTCGCTGCGCGTCTGCGGTGGGTCGAGCCGGCGAAGGCTGTTGCACCCTTGCCAGCACGGCGGCCATCACGGTCTGCGTATCGGGCAGGCGGCCCGAATAGAGCGTATTGCCGTCCACGACCACGGCCACCGGCGCGCCCGCCCGGGCCACGGCCCGCAGCGCGGTCAATACGCCCGCGCCATGGGCACGGGCGGCCCGCCAGACCGCAGGGTAGAGCCAGACCAGATTCCGCGGGTCGACCACGGTCAGTTCCAGATCCGGCACGGCGGCGGCCAGTGCGCGATAGATCTCGCCGACCTGTTCCATGCGTGCCCGGCTGTGGCTGAAATCGGCGGCGCCGCCGAGCGCCGTATGGCGTTCGCCCAGCCGGCCACAGCAACCCGAGCCGCTATGTTGGGCATCCTGTTCGCGCACCAGAATCACCTGGTGCACGCGCCCGCCCGCCAGCCTGCCGCGCACGGCAGGGTCGACGACGGACGCCGAACTCACGATTCCTCGGCGGCCGCGCTCGGGTTGCGACGTTCGCGGTTGAACGCCGTGAACGCTTCTACCACCAGCCAGGCCGCGAGCACGAAGATCGCGGCATCCATCACCAGCAGCAGCCAGTCGCCCTTGGCAAAGAAGTCGCCCAGGTTGAGCAGCAGCGCCCAGGTGGTCATGAACAGCAGGAACACCAGCGGAATCAGGGCTGCCAGCGGGTTGCGATTGCGGGCCAGCAGCCATACGCCGATGATCGACAGCGCGAGCCCGGCGGTGAGCTGGTTGGTGGTACCGAACAGCGTCCACAGACGGCCGAAGGCAAAACCCTTGCCGCCGGAACTGTCGCCGCCGGGCAGCAGTGCCAGCCCCAGCGGAATCAGCACGGCGAGCGTGGTAAGCAGATTGACCCGGCCCACCAGTGCCTTGACCCCGGCCAGCTCTGCGATCTCTTCCAGGATATAGCGCTGCAGGCGCACCCCGGTATCCATGGTGGTGCCGGCGAAGGTGATGACCACCACCGCCGCGAACGTCGCGCCCAGCGTTGCCGGGATGCCGAGGTTGCTCAGAAAGTGGCCGGTGCCGGTCACGAAATGGCCGAGCGCGCCGCCGGAGGCCGCGCCGAAATCAGCGTACGCGGCGTTCCAGTCACCGGCCGCGCCGAGACCCGCGGTACAGGCCAGAATCGCGGCCAGCGCCAGTGCGCCTTCGCCCAGCGCGCCGCCGTAGCCGACGAAACGCGCCTCGGTTTCGTTACCCAGCTGTTTCGAGGTGGTCCCGGACGCAACCAGGCTGTGGAAGCCGGAAATCGCCCCGCAGGCCACGGTGATGAACAGATAGGGGAACCAGTGCGGCGAATTCGGCGCGACTTCGTTGACCGCCGGCGCGCTGATCGTATCCCAGCCGATGAGTACACCGAGAAAGATCACCGCCAACGCGACGATGAGCTGCTGGCCGTTGATGTAATCGCGCGGCTGCAGCAGCACCCACACCGGCAGCCGTGAGGCAATCCAGGTATAGGCAAAGATCAGGATGATCCAGGTCGTGCGCACCGACAGCCCGACCGCCTCGGCCAGCCCGTCGACGTAGATCGGATAGGCCTGGCCGACCGGGATTGCGGCATAGAGCAGCAACAGCCCCAGGATCGACGGGATCACGATCGATCGGCCCATGCGATAGGCCCACTGGCCGATGAACACGGCGATCGGGATCACGATCAGCGCCGGTACCACCGCGCCCGGATTCTTTTCGAACAGAATCGCCATGACCACGCCGAACACCGCGTTCACGAGCGTGAGCAAGAAGAAGATGATGAGCAGAAACAGCGTACTCGCGCGCGCCGACACCACCTTGCCGGACAGGGTGCCGATATTCTGGCCGCGGTTGCGCGCGGAGACGACGATAGAGCCGAAGTCGTGCACGCCGGCCGCGAAGATCGTGCCCAGAATCACCCAGGTGAGTGCCGGCAGCCAGCCCCAGTAGACCGCAATCGCCGGGCCTACGATCGGCGCCGCACCCGCCACCGAGGTGAAGTGATGGCCAAGCAGTACATGCTTGTGGGTAGGAACGAAGTCCACGCCGTCGCGCATGGCATGCGCCGGGGTGACGAAGTTCGGATCGAGCCGATAGACCTTTTCTGCCAGATAGCGCGAGTAGAACTTGTAGGCGAAATAGAACGCCACCAGCGTGATCACGATTAGAAGAAAGGCCGGCATATCGTCTCCCCACGCTTTCGCGCCCCGCGTTCGGGCGCTGTACAGTCGGCAAATGCTAGCAACGCGCCCGACCTCGACGATAGTCGACTATCGTCGGTCGTTATTGCCCCGGTGTGTCAAAGGCCGAGCGGATATCGCCCGTCTCACCCGCCGCAGGCGACGCAGCTCGGGTCGGCCGGAACCTGCAGGCTGTGCCAGCGCTGGGTGCGGGCATCCAAAGTCAGCAGCCGCGCGGAGAGCGTATCCGCCATGCCGACGATAAGCTTGATGGCCTCCAGCGCCTGCAGGGTGCCCACCAGACCGGGCACCACGCCCAGCACGCCGGCTTCGGCACAGGTCGGCGCCGCCCCGGCCGGCGGCGCGCTGGCGAACAGGCAGCGATAGCAGGGCTGGCCGCCGGCCGGGAATACCCCGACCTGGCCGGAAAAGCGCTCCACCGCGCCATACACCAGCGCAATGTTCGCAGCCACGCAGGCGTCGTTGATGGCATAGCGCGCGCTGAAGTTATCGCTGCCGTCGACGACCAGATCGTAGCCGGCCACCAGCTCGGCCGCGTTATCTGCGCTCACCCGCGTTTCGATCGGCTCGATATCGATGCTCGGGTTGAGCGCGCTCAGGCTGGCCATGGCCGAACGCACCTTGGGCTGGCCCACGCTGGCATCGCGATGCAGGATCTGACGATGCAGGTTGGAACGATCGACCACGTCGTGATCGACGATGCCGATATGCCCCACCCCGGCCGCGGCCAGATAATAGGCCGCCGGCGAACCCAGCCCGCCCGCGCCGATGATCAGCACGCGCGCATCGCGCAGCTTTGTTTGCCCTGCCTCACCGACTTCCGGCAGCGTGAGCTGGCGCGCATAGCGGGCCCGATCGGCGTTATCCAGCATCGCAGGCGTTTCGAACGCCAGCCCGGCGTCCTTCCAGGCATCGAAGCCGCCCTCGACCGAGCGTACGTCGCCATAGCCCAGTCGCGTGAGTTGATCGGCGGCCAACAGCGAACGCGAGCCCGAGGCACACAGCAGCAGAATCGTATGGTTCGGATCACCGACCTGCTGTTCGAGACGCATTTCCAGAAAACCACGGCCCAGCGGCTTCGCCCCAACCGGCGTGCCCTGGGCGATTTCGTCGGCCTCGCGAATATCCACCAGCAGCGCGCCGTCTCGTGCCAGCTCGGCCGCGCGCTCGGCGCTGACCGGCGGGATGCGCTCACGCAGCGCTGCAAGCTCGTCTTTAAGGCTCATGGCGTTCGTCCAGGTCGTCGTTGTCGTCGCGATCGTCTTCGATCGCTCCATCCAGGTCGGCTGCGGCGCCCAGCTCGGCCTGGCGCGTCCAGCCCGCACCGATCGACTTGCTGGTATTCGCGCCCATCTTTTTCAACTGTTCGCTACGCCGCACGATATTGCCGCGCCCGCTGACCAGCTTGTTGCGCGCGCCGTCGAAGGCCTTGTTGGCGGTATCCATGGCGCGGCCGAGCTTGTCCAGATCGTCCACGAAGCCTACGAACTTGTCGTAGAGCGCGCCGGCTTTATTGGCGATCTCGGCCGCGTTTTCTTCCTGCTGCTGAAGCTTCCAGAGATTGGCGATCGCCCGCAGCATGGGCATGAGCGTGGTCGGCGAAACCAGCGCGATGTTGGCGTCCAGGGCCTCGCGCTGCAGATCGAAATCACCGCGTAGCGCCTCGACATAGGCTGCTTCCGAGGGGATGAACATGAACACGTAGTCGAGTGTTTCGATACGGTCGATGTTCTGATAGTTCTTGGCCGACAAACCTTTCAGATGACGGCGCACTGAAGCCACATGGTCGGCCAGCGCGGCACGGCGCGTGGTTTCGTCTTCGGCCTCGTGTACGCGCAGATAGGCGGTCAACGACACCTTGGCATCGACCACGATGCTGCGCTGTTCGGGCAGATGCACGACCGCATCCGGCAGCTGGCGATTGCCGTCCTCGGTCGTGGCGGCAAACTGGGTTTCGTACTGCACGCCTTTTTCCAGCCCCGAGCGCTCGAGCACGGTTTCCAGAATCATCTCGCCCCAGTTGCCCTGGGTCTTGGATTCGCCGCGCAGCGCATTGGCGAGATTGGTCGCATCCTCGGCAATGGCCTTGTTCGACTGCTCCAGAAGCCGCACCTGCTCGGCCAGCGCCGAGCGCTGGCGATTTTCCTGATCGTAGGCTTCGCGCACCTGTTTCTCGAAGCGGCCGATATGCTCGCGCAGCGGATTGATCAACGGTTCCAGGCTGGCCTTGTTCTGCTCGGTAAAAGCCCGGCTTTTTTCTTCCAGAATCTCCTGCGACAGCGTCTTGAACTGGTGGGTCAGTGCTTCGCGTGCTTCGGTGAGCGTCTTGAGCTTGTCCTCGGCATGGCGCCGTTCGCCGTCCAGCCGGGTTTCCAGCCGTGCGTTTTCGGCGCGTGCATCATCGAGCGCGGCGCGGGTCTCGGCCAGTTCGGCTGCCCGGCTATCGGCTTCGCGCTGCGCGCTGGCCCGGTCGGCGACCAGCTGGGCCTGTTTCGAACGCGCCCAGAGCCACACGAACACGCCGCCCAGCAGCGCGCCGGCCAACAGGGCACAGCCAAGATATAGGGTGCTATCGGATGTCATCGTGGAGGGGATGATCTTCGCGGTTCCAAAACTAAAGACGCCAGTCTAAACCCGCAGCGTCGATCGCCGCGCTGCTGCCCAACAGGGGCGCCCGCCAGGGCGTACAATACGCGCCTCGATTTCCCAGCTCGCGATATGGTCGCGCCCATGATCCTGCAACTGCGCAACCTGCGTCTGGCCTACGGCACCCATCCCCTGCTCGACGATGCCGAACTGAGCATCGATCGCGGCGAACGCGTGGCGCTGGTCGGGCGTAACGGCACCGGCAAGTCCACGCTCATGCGGATCGTTTCGCAGGAGATCGAGCCGGACGAGGTCATTCGCGAGCAGAAGCCGGATCTGCGTATCGCACGGCTCGAACAGGAGGTGCCGGCCGGTACCGCGGGGGCCGTGTTCGACGTGGTCGCCGGCGGCCTGGGCGATGTCGGTGCGGCGCTGGCCCGCTTTCACGAGCTGACCGCGCGCCTGTCGGCCGGCGAGGACGTGATGGACGCCTTCTCCAAGGCCCAGGCCCGGGTCGAGGCCATGGACGGCTGGACGCTCGCGCCCCAGGTCGAATCTACCCTATCGCGCCTCAATCTGGACGCCGACTGGCAGTTCGAAGCCCTGTCGGGCGGGCAGAAACGCCGCGTGCTGCTGGCCCGTGCGCTGGTGCAGGAGCCCGACCTGCTGCTGCTCGACGAGCCCACCAACCATCTGGATATCAGCGCTATCGCCCAGCTCGAGGAGATGCTGCTGGCCTGGAACGGCGCGCTGTTGTTCATTACCCATGACCGCGCGTTTTTGAAGAATCTGGCCACCCGCATCATTGACCTGGATCGCGGCAAGCTCACCTCTTGGCCCGGCAACTACGACAGCTTCATCGAGGGCAAGGAAAAGATGCTGGCCGACGAAGAGAAGGCCAACGCCTTGTTCGACAAGCGCCTTGCCCAGGAAGAAGTCTGGATTCGCCAGGGCATCAAGGCCCGGCGTACCCGTAACGAAGGCCGTGTTCGTGCCTTGAAGGCCATGCGCGCCGAGCGTGCCGAACGTCGTGAACGCGGCGGCACGGCCAACATCGTCACCCAGGACGCCGCACGTTCGGGCAAGCATGTGATCGTGGCCGAAAACCTGGCCTACACCTGGCGCGACGCCGGCAACGAAAAACCGATCGTCAACAATCTGTCGACGGTGATCCAGCGCGGCGACAAGGTCGGCATCATCGGCCCCAACGGCTGCGGCAAGACCACGCTCATCAACCTGCTGCTCGGCCGTATCGAGCCCGATGCCGGCACCATCAAGCTGGGCACCAATCTCGATATCGCCCATTTCGACCAGCATCGCGCCGCGCTCGACGACTCCATCAGCGTGCTCGACAACGTGGCGCAGGGACGCTCCTCGATCACCATCAACGGCCAGGACCGGCACGTGATGAGTTATCTGCAGGACTTTCTGTTCTCGCCCAAGCGCGCGCGCAGCCCCACGCACGTGCTCTCCGGCGGTGAACGCAACCGGCTGCTGCTGGCCAAGCTGTTCACCCGCCCAGCCAATCTGCTGATCATGGACGAGCCCACTAACGATCTCGACGTGGAAACCCTGGAGCTGCTCGAAGAACGGCTGATGAGCTACGAAGGCACCCTGCTGCTCGTTTCGCATGATCGTGCTTTTTTGGACAACGTGGTCACCAGCAGCCTCGTGTTCGAAGGCAACGGCGAGGTCAATGACTATGTCGGCGGCTATACCGACTGGCTACGCCAGCGTCCGCGCGCGGCCGAGCCCGCGCCGGCAGCGAACAAGAAGGCCAAACCCGCCGCCCAGGCTGCCCAGCCCGCACCCAAGCCCAAGCCGGCCAATCCGCTGAGCAGCGCCGAGCGCAAGGAGCTGCGCACCCTGCCGGACACGATCGAAAAGCTGGAAACGAAAATCGAAGGCTTCGAGGCCGAGTTCGGTGAATCCGGCTTCTACGATCGCCCGGCCGACGAGATCAAACGCAAGACCGAAGCGTTGGGCAAGGCGCAGAGCGATCTGGAAAACGCCCTGGAGCGGTGGGAAGCTTTGGAGGCGCGCCAGGGCTGATTCGCGGCAAGCCGCTTCGTGCGTTTGTTCCGCAACAATTCGAATGGAAAGCGCAGTGCGCGTTGTGTAGCGAAGCTACATGAGCGCGCTGCAACGCCGGATTGCGGAAAAATATAGCGCGTCCCTTCGGCCCTGCGCTTCAGGCAGATCCTAGCCCGACATCAGAGACTTTCGACCGGTCACCATTTGACCGGCGGCCGTCAGGCGGCGTCAACCGGCCGCGCCGACGCCAGCCCTTCCCGGCCGCTGGGCACCCCGAAGCGCTGACGCAGTCGGGCCGCTTCGTCGAGCACGGCATCCCTGGCCGCCACTTCGAGCATTTCGCGTTCACGATCCATACGCCGTATCTCGGCACGCGGCCAGGCATCGCGTGCTTCACCGCGCGGCATGTTGGACGTGGACAGAAACAGGCTGTAGATCGCCGGATAATCGGCCTGGGCGCCACCCGGCGCGTGGTAGTGGTCAAGCAGTACCTTGAGCCGTATCGCGCCTTCGGAGAGATTCAGCTCGCCGGTAAGCAGGCTGTCGGCAATGATGGCCATGCTGTGTTCCAGGTCGGCCTCGGTTTCGGCGAGAACCGCCGC
Source organism: uncultured Salinisphaera sp. (assembly GCF_964012375.1). NCBI lineage: Bacteria > Pseudomonadati > Pseudomonadota > Gammaproteobacteria > Salinisphaerales > Salinisphaeraceae > Salinisphaera > uncultured Salinisphaera sp. The sequence continues at coordinate 11,793 of NZ_CAXGSH010000073.1, read as the reverse complement.
GTTGTGGGTTTCGCGCTCTTTTTGCTGATTGAGCACGCGCCACCACAGCCAGCCGGCATAGCCGGCGAGTGCCACCACCACGACGACCGCAAGCGCGGCGAGCCAGCCCATCACCGCCTAGCGCTGCTTGCGAGCGTTGCCGACCGTACCGGGACGCAGTGCGTACTGCTCGGTGATATCGATCGTCGCCAGGCCGGAGCGATTGTTCGGCCGGTAGAGCACGATCTGAATCGCGCGATCCGGATAGCTGAAGTACACGCGCGAGGTACTGGCGTCGCCGCTGACACCGGTATCGGTGCGAACTGCAGGCGTATCGCCCTGATTGGGCGCACGTGCGAAGGTGGCGATCAGATTCTCGATGGCCTGTTCGCCGTCTTCGCTTCGAAACGAGCCGAGATTGCGCGACACGCGGGTGAGCCGATCATCGCGAATGGTCAGCGTACCCACCGGTTTGCCGTAGGTGTCGCGGCCGACGATCACGGGGCCCTGCTTGGGAAAGAGCATGTACTGGCCCTCGGCCTGGGCCGGCACCGTATTGAAATGGGCATTGGCGATGGCCAGCGTATCCGCACGCGAGGCGCCAAGTTCCAGGCTGGTGCCGCCGATCGAGACCGTCTGGGCCGAAGCCAGGGGCGCAATACAAAGCGCCAGCAAACCAAGCGCCGCACAAGTCCAAAGATGTCGTGCCATGTTCGTTCTACCTCGTTGTTGCTCGAACCCACTCGTGCATCTAACACGCACTATGCCTGCAACGTAGCAAACGAGCGAGGCCCGCGGATGCGGGCCTCGTGTACAGCGGGGTCGTATGTCGTTCATACCAACCGACTTGCGGCCGGTACACAGGCCCTAGGCGGCCGCGCCCTTGGATACCGCCAGCAGCATCTGGTTCATGCGGCGCACGAACGTGGCCGGATCGTCCAGTTCGCCGCCTTCAGCCAGCACGGCCTGTTCGAACAGCAGCTGCGAAAAGGCATCGAACTCGTCTTCGCCCTGCTCGCTGGCGAGCTTCTCGACCAGCGGGTGCGTCGGGTTGATTTCCAGATGCGGCGCGGTATTGGGCATCTCCTGACCGGCTTCCTTGAGAATCCGTTCCAGATGCGCCGAAATACCGTGCTCGTCAGCCACCAGGCAGGCGGGCGAATCGGTCAGACGATGGGTCACGCGCACTTCGTTTACGCGTTCGCCCAGCGCCTTCTTGACGCGCTCGACCAGGTCCTTGGATTCCTCTTCGAGCTTGGCCTGTTCGGCCTTTTCTTCCTCGGTTTCGGCATCGCCGAGATCGAGCGCACCCTTGGCAACCGACTGGAAGGTCTTGCCTTCGTATTCGGTCATATGGGCCATGACCCATTCATCGACGCGGTCGGTGAGCAGCAGCACCTCGATATCCTTCTTCTTGAAGATTTCGAGATGCGGGCTGTGCTTGGCCTCGGCCAGCGTGTCCGCGGTGATGTAGTAGATCTTGTCCTGGCCTTCGGCCATGCGGGCAATGTACTCGTCCAGCGCTACGCCCGGATCCGCGCTTTCGTCGCGGGTGGTCTTGAAGCGCAGCAGCTTGGCGATCTTGGCCTGGTTTTCGTGGTCTTCGACGATGCCTTCTTTCAGCACCTGGCCGAATTCGTTCCAGAACGTCTTGTACTTCTCGGGCTCTTCGTCGTCCCTGGCCATCGACTCGAGCAGGCCGAGCACCTTCTTCACCGAGCCGGCCCGAATCTTGTCCAACAGCTGGTTGTTTTGCAGGATTTCTCGGGAGACGTTCAACGGCAGGTCATTGGAATCGATGACGCCCTTCACGAAGCGCATATAGCGCGGCATGAGCTTCTCGGCATCGTCCATGATGAACACGCGCTGCACGTACAGCTTCACGCCGTGCGCCTTGCCGTTCGGGTCGAACAGGTCATAGGGCGCGCGCTTGGGAATATAGAGCAGGTTCGTATATTCCTGGCTGCCTTCGACCTTGTTGTGGGTCCAGGTCAGCGGGTCTTCGTAGTCGTGGCAGGTGTGCTTGTAGAACTCGGCATAGTCTTCGGCCGAGATTTCGGACTTGGGCTGGGTCCACAGCGGCGCACCGCGGTTGACCTGTTCCCAGCCGGCTTCCTTGCCCTCTTTCTCGTCTTCCTCGGACAGTTGCTCGCGCATCATGATCGGGAAGGCGATATGGTCCGAATAGGTGCGCACGAGATGGCGTAGACGCCAGTCGTCGAGGAACTCGTCCTCGCCTTCGCGCAGATGCAGCGTGACTTCGGTACCGCGTTTTTCCTTGTCGCTGGCTTCCAGCGTGTACTCGCCGCCGCCGTCCGAAGTCCAGCGCACGCCTTCGGATTCGCCGCCGTGGCGGGTATCCACCACGACCTTTTCGGCGACGATGAAGGCCGAATAGAAACCGACACCGAACTGGCCGATCAGATGCGCGTCTTTTTTCTCATCGCCGGAAAGCGAATCCAGGAATGCGCGCGTGCCGGACTTGGCGATGGTGCCCAAGCGGTCGATGACCTGCTCGCGGGTCATGCCGATGCCGCTGTCACCGATAGTGACGGTACGGGCGTCCTTGTCGTAATCGATCCAGATCTTGAGTTCGGGATCGTTTTCGAACAGGGCATCGTTCTTCAGACCCTCGAAGCGCAGCGTATCCAGCGCGTCGGAGGCGTTGGAGATCAGCTCGCGGGCGAAGACCTCCTTGTTCGAATACATCGAATGGATCATCAGCTGCAGCAGCTGCTTGACCTCGGCCTGAAAGCCACGGGTTTCGGTGTTCTGGTTTTCGCTCATGGCGGTATTGAATCGTTGTTGAACGGTGTATGGGCGGCGATCACTCGACAAACTATCGCCTTGATAGCCTTGAGTGTGGCCCGTCAACGCCGTTTTCAAGCGCTACGTGCTGCACAGCGGCATTCGGCCCTTGCACTCACGGGCCCGTGTCCGGATGATGCGCGCTCCCAGTTTTCAGCCGGCGTGCCCATGGCCTATACCGAAGACACCCCCATGAACAGCCTGCTGGCCGGCATGGCGAGCGTGGACGCCGAGGCCTGCCAGGAGTTCGCCCGGCGCCAGCACGCGGCCGGCCACGGCGCGGACCTGCAAACCGCGGCCCGGCTACTGCACGATCAGGCCTTTGCCGCCCAGCTCGATCGACCGGCCGAACTCGTGGCCTGGAAATATCCGGAGCGCTTCGAGCCGCTGGATCAGACCCTGCTCACCACGGCGCTGCAGGCGGCCTCCGATAACGAGCGCGAGCGGGTGCACGGCCTGATCGCCGAACTCGACTTTGCCGATATCACCGCGCTGTCGAGCATCGCCAACCATCTGGCGCGCGCCTGCGAGCAATTCGGCCGCTTTGGCGCCTATCGGCCCGATCCGCAGCAGTCGCTGTTCTAGGCCCCCATGCAACTCGACCTGCTCGTATTGCGCTGCCAGCAGCTGGAAACGAGCCGTCAGTTCTACGAAAGCCTCGGCTTTCGCTTCGTCGCGGAAAAACACGGCACCGGGCCGCGTCACTATGCCGCCGAGGACGCTGGTTTCGTATTCGAGCTATACCCGGCGGCGGCGAACGAAGCACTCGGCAACACCCGCCTGGGCTTTAGGGTAAAACACGTACCGCAATCGCTAGCGCAGGCGCCGGAAACCACCACGCGCGAATTCGATGGCACACGGATTTATATCGTGCGCGATCCGGATGGCCGCAAGGTCGAGCTGCGTGAACCGGCGTCGTAGGGCGACGCTTGTCGATTTCGACTAAGCCGGCACCCCATGCCGATATCCAGGGGCGCGACAGCTACGCCGCGCCCCGCATGCGTACGCCTCAGCCCATCGTCAACACCACGCGAAAACGCGCTTCGTTGCTGATCATGCGGGCATAGGCTTCGTTGACCTCGGCCAGCGGATAGGTCTCGATCCGGGTTTCGATATCGCGCAGCGCCGAAAAACCCAGCGTGTCCTGGGAATCCTGGGGCGCACCGCTCGGATGCCCGGCCACGCTGCGCCGTGCCATGAGCAGCTGGAACGGGGATACCTCGATCGGCTCGGGCGAAGCCCCCACCACCAGCAGCTGGCCGTTCACGCCCAGCCCGTCGATAACCGAACTCATCAGCTTGGGGTTCGGGGCAGTGGCCAGAATCACCCGCGCGCCGCCAAGCGCCTGCAGTGCCTCGGCGGCGTCCTGTGCTTCGGTATCGATATAGGTATCCGCGCCGAGGTCGAGCGCGAGCTCCTTTTTGTCGGTTCCACGCGACAGGGCGACGGTATGAAAGCCCATCGCATAGGCATATTGAACGGCCAGATGCCCCAGCCCGCCCACGCCGAGCACCGCCACCACGTCGCCGGGCTGCGCGCCCGAGTTGCGTAGCGCATTGTAGGTGGTCACCCCGGCACACAGCAGCGGTGCGGCCGCGACCGAGGACAGGGCATCGGGAATGGCAACCAGCGCCTCGGCCGGCGCGATCATGTATTCCGCGTAGCCGCCGTCGTAGGAAATGCCGCAGATCTGCTGATGGGCACAGGTGACGAAATCGCCGCGCCGGCAGGAGTCACAGGCAAAACAATGCCCACCATGCCAGCCCACGCCCACGCGCTGGCCCACCTGCCAGTGGTCGACATCGTCGCCGACCGCGTCGATCACCCCGGCGACTTCGTGGCCGGGCACGCGCGGATAATCGAGCCCCGGAAAACCGCCTTCCTTGACGAAGGCATCGGAATGACAAATCCCGCAGGCTTCGATACGAACCCGAACCTGGGCCGCGCCCGGATCGGGAATATGCCGATCGACCAGTTGGAAGTCGCCGCCCGCCGCATTGATCTGAGCCACCTTCATTTGCGCCATGTCACCCAGCTCCTGAGTTTTGGTTGAACGCTTTCGACCATACCACCCCGCGCGACGAGCGCACCGCCGGGCGCCGTCCGAAATACAGTGCTTGCCTCCAATCCGAGGGCGTCGCACTATCTCGCCATGTCGATACGTCAAATCAGTGCCGTCACGCTGTTCGTGACGGACATGGCACGCAGCTGTGCCTTTTATCGGGGGCTGGGGTTCGAGCTGAAATTCGGCGGCGAGGAGGCGGGTTTTTCCAGCTTTCATGCCGGCGAGAGCTTTCTTAACCTCAGCGCGGGGGACAAGGCACGGCCGGGCGGCGGCCTGACGATATTTTATGTCGACGACGTCGATGCCCAGTACGAACGGGCGCTCGCGGCAGGACTCAAGCCGGATTTCGAGCCGGCCGATGCGCCCTGGGACGAACGCTATTTCCATATCCACGACCCGGACGGCTATACCCTGTCGTTCGCCACGCCGCTGGCCGAGTACCGACGCCACAAGCGGCGGCTGCGTGAATGCGTGGGCATCGATGGCTGTCCGGGCGGCTGGATCGCGGTGTCGCACGAAGGTGCCTTCGTAGACCGCGATCTGGCCAACCTGCTCAACCGCCTGGCTCCGGCCGTGGTCGCGATCGACATGCCCATCGGCCTGGCCGACGAACAACAGACCCGCGGCTGCGACCATGCCGCGCGCCAGCTATTGGCCGGCCGGCGCGCGACCAGCGTGTTTCCAACCCCGGTACGCGCGGCGTTGCTCGGCCGCGATCACGGCGAGGCCAGCGCCATCAACGCCGAATACTGTGGCAAGCGCCTGTCGGCCCAGACCTACAACCTGCTGCCCAAGATTCGCGAACTCGACGACCTGCTGCGCCGTTCGGCCTACTGGCAGGCGCGTCTGTACGAAACCCATCCCGAAGTCAGCTTTGCGGCCATGAACGGCGGCGAGGCGCTTGCCGACCCCAAGCGCAGCAGCACCGGCCACCTCCAGCGACGCGAACTCATCGCCGCCCACTTCGGCCGCGATGCCTTTGCCAACGCTCGCGCCCTGGTGTCGAAGCAGCAGGCCGGCGACGACGATATCGCCGATGCCTTTGCCTGCCTGTTCACCGCCGAGCGTATTGCCAACGACGAGGCCGTCACGCTGCCCGAAGCGCCGGAATACGACAGCGAGGATCTGCCGATGCGTATCGTCTATTGAACGCGCCGGCGCCATCAGTCCGCCAACGCACGCAAAACGAACGCATGCCCGGTATGAACCGTAGGCCGTAGGTGGATTAGCGAAGCGTAATCCAACATGGAACGCGGCAGCCAAGCCGCGTCTCGTCCCTCGGCTGCTAACACCCCCTCGGCAGTTCTTGTTGGCTTACGGCCTTCGGCCTAAGCCAACCTACGCGCCCGGGCCAAGCGCGGCGGCACCGGCCCCCGCAAACCGCTTCAGCCGCCGCCGAACAGCTGCCCGACGATACGAAAACCGGCGATATAAGTGCCCGCCGCCGAGCCGATGGTGGAGAACACGAACACCAGCAGCGTGCGCGACACGCGGTTCTTCCACCAGCCGGTGGCTTTCGTCACGTCGCTTTTCAACGTGGAGAAATCGCCCACCCGCGGCTTGCGCAGCCACAGCTCGGCGGCCGCCGTGACCATGCCGGCCCCAATGGTGGGGTTGAGCGAGGTCAGCGGCGCCGCGATGAAGGCGGTGACCACCGTCAACGGATGCGCAAGCGCCGCAGCTGCACCCAGCGCGGACAGCGCGCCGTTGATGATCACCCATTCGATCACCATCTGCTGGCCCAGGCCCGCGCTGCGCGAAAACCCGATCGCGAAGCCGGTGAACACCAGCGCGACCACCACCCAGGGAATCCATTTCACCCAGCGCGCGCCGGGCGGCACGCGATCGAGCTCGGCGACCACGGCGTTCGGATCGTCCATGCCGTTTTCGAGATAGTGCGCCAAGCCTTTCAAGTGGCCGGCGCCGACCACCACCAGCGTATGCCGCGCCGGTGCCAGCCTGAGCAGCTGGGCGGCCATATAGCGGTCGCGCTCGTCGATGAGCGTTTCGTGCATGGTGGCGGATTCGGCGGCGAACTCGTTGAAGGTCGATTCGAGCATGTCGCCTTCCTTGAGCCGCTCGATATCGGATTCCTCGATCTTTTCGCGCGACAGCAGGCTGGCGAACAACGCGCCCAGCGTGCTCATGCGCTGCCACCAGGGAATACGCCGATAGACCCGTTTCAGGGTGATACCGATATTGCGATCGACCAGTTCGAGGGGCAGATCGGCCGCCGCACAGCTATTGATCGCGGCGCGCATTTCCGCCCCCGGCTCGATGCCGAACTGGTCGGCCAGACGCTGCTGATAGGCGCCCAGCGCGAGATTGGCCGCCACCATGCCGGCCTTGCCCTGGCGCAGTACCTGGAACAAATCCATCTGCTCGAGTTCGCCGGCGCGGGTGAGCGCGGCATGGCGAGCGTCGCAGAGTTCGATGGCGACGCTGTCGTAGTCGCCGGATTCGATTTCGTGCTGCACTTCTTCGGCGCTGGCGCGCGAGACGTGGGCGGTGCCCAGCAGCGTGTATCGGTGCTCGCCGCGCATGACCACGCGCCGTGGGCCGCCGCTGTGCGCGTGGGCCGCGCTGTCGATTTCCGTCATATCTGACCTTGTCGGCGCTCTCGGGCGCGCGCATGCCACCGCCTCATGTCGGCGGTGCCACTAGAAGTTGTTCGGATTGCCCTCGACGAGCGTGCCCTTGCCTTCGACTTCACCCTGGCGATGCCATTCCAGCGCGCGGCCGTCGATGGCCACCCGGTAGCAGTCGATCTGCGGCGACTCGTCGTAGTCGAAGCACATCTGATCGTCTTCGATCGTCCAGCGTGCCTGATAGCCCGGCCCGCGAATCGTGCCGTCCGGGGCATAGAACTCGGTATAGGCACTTTCGGGGGACATGGTGCCGGTTACGGTATTGCCAATCACCCGTTCGCGAATGGTATCGGCGTCGGCAAAGCCGCTCGCCGTGGCGGTTTCGGCTTTCGCGGTCGCGCTATCGGCGCTTTCGCCGTCGTCGTTGTTGCCACAGCCGCCGAGCACGAGCGCGACGGTGGCGGCGATCGCGAAGGCGGCATATCGGGTACCGCCCGAACGGGCCGATACGAAGCTCGATGTCTGCTGCACGACGATTCTCCAAAAGACGGTTTTCACGATGGTAGCGGTTTCGCGGGCGAGCGTCAGCGCAAACGCTATACAAGGCGACGACTGCACACTATTATTGCGAATCGTTCTCAATAACAATCTTCGGCTTCGGCTTTATATCCTGGGGGATTATCTTGCGGTATTCATCTACACGCCTAACGCGTGCGCTTGGCTTCGTGTTCTTGCCGAGCCTGGGCGCCGGCCTTCTGTATAGCGGCATCACGCTGGCGCAGGACGCAACGGGCACGACCGGTAGCGAAACGCTTTCCACCATTCAGGTTCAGGGAGAATCGGAGGTGGAGACGGCAACCAGCCCCGTGGACGGGTATACCGCCAAGCGCACGCGTTCGGCCACCAAGACGGACACGTCGATCGCCGAAACGCCGCAGTCGATTTCGGTGATCGCCGCCGACCAGATCCAGGCCCAGAACGCACGCGATATTCGTCAGGTGCTGCGCTATGTATCCGGCGTGGTACCGGAACTACGCGGCAACGTCGCCAGCCGCTACGATCAGCTCACGCTGCGCGGCTTCCAGCCCGATACCTATCTCGACGGGCTCAAGCAGCTGGGCTATTTCTATACCATCCCCAAGACCGACCCCTACCTGCTCGAACGCGTCGAGGTCATCAAGGGGCCGGCATCGGTGCTTTATGGCCAGACGCCGCCGGGCGGGCTGATCAACCTGGTATCCAAGCGTCCGACCGAGGATCAGACCAACGAGTTCTATCTCGAAACCGGCAACGACAGCCGGCTGGGCGCGGGCTTCGATATCGGCGGCACGCTCGACGAAGAAGGCGATGCTCTGTACCGCGTGGTTGCCACCGGCAGCCAGCGCAACGGCCCGCAGAAGACCGTCGAGACGTCGAACTTCTCCATCGCGCCGTCGCTCACACTGCGCCTGTCGGATGCGACCGAGCTCACCCTGCTGGCCAAGTATCGCAACGATCCGGATTCCGGCTCCTACGGCGCGCTGCCGTATCAAGGTACGGTCGATCCGCTCAGCAACGGCAGCAAGCTGCCGCGCGACTTCTACGACGGCGACGAGAACTTCGAAAGCTTCGACCGCAAGACGGTTCAGCTCGGCTACGAGTTCTCGCACTGGTTCAACGACAGCCTGCAGTTTCGCCAGAACTTTCGTTTACGCGATGCCGAAATCGATTACCGCAGCGTCTACGGCGCCGGGCTGAGCGATGACCAGACCACGCTCATTCGTGGCACGGCGGCCTCGCAGGAGAACGTCAACGGCATTCTCATCGACAACCAGCTGCTCGGATACGTTGATACCGGCCCGGTCAAACACACCCTGCTGGGCGGCTTCGACTATCAGAATCTGGATGCCGATCGCTACTACGGACTTGGGCAGCCTGGCACCGCTACCGCACCGCCAACGCTGTCGCTCGACAACCCCGACTACGACCAGACCATTCCGGAAATCGAGCGCAATCGCTTCGAATTCGATCAGGATCAGGTCGGTTTCTATCTTCAGGATCAGGCCAAGATTGGTCGTCTGACTATGCTCGCGGGCGGTCGTTACGACGTAATCGACACCACTGCCCTTGGCCCCGATGGCAGCAATCGCGATACGCGCACCGACCGGGCCTTCACCGGCCGTCTGGGCACGCTGTATACCTTCGACAACGGCATCGCGCCGTTCTTGAGCTATACCGAATCGTTCCAGTCACCAGCGACCAGCGGCACCCGCAACGACGTGCTGGACCCGACCGAGGGCGAGCAGTACGAAGGCGGCGTGAAGTTCCAGCCGCCGGGCACCAATACGCTGGTCACGCTGTCCGCGTTCGAGCTCAAGCAGACCAACGTCACCGGCTCGCTGCAGCCGGACGGCACGCGCTCGCAGACCGGTGAAGTGCGGGTACGGGGCCTGGAGATCGATACCAAGGCCAGCCTGGCCAACGGTCTGGACCTGTCGCTGGCCGCGGCCTATCTGGATTCCGAAATCACCAGCGCCGAGGACGGCACCCAGGGCAACGAATACCAGCGTACCCCGGACTACACGGCTTCGGTTTGGCTCGACTACACCCAACCCGCCGGTGCCTGGAAAGGCGCGGGCGGCGGCATCGGCGTGCGCTATGTCGGCGAGCAGCAGGTCAGTAACGACAACGAAAACCAGGTGCCCGACTACACGGTGGCCGATGCCGCCCTGCACTACGAGCTGGGCGGCCTCGATCCGGCCTACGAGGGCTGGCGTGTGGGCCTGAACATGCAGAACGTGTTCGACAAGAAGTACGTGGCCTCCTGCCTGAGCTCGAACTTCTGCTACTACGGCTACGGCCGCGAGACGACCGCCACGGTCAGCTATCGCTGGCAGTAGGCGTCGGCCATATCGGCGGATATCCGCGAAAGGCGGTCCTTCGGGGCCGCCTTTTTATTTGCGCACAACCTAATCGCCTGCTCACGGCGCTTGCACTCCCCGTTTTGTTATATAAAATGAGAATCGTTCGCATTTGCATCCAAGCGGTTGCTGATGGAACGGAGGGAAACCTTCATCTCGGTGGATTGCGCGGCCCGAATCGGGCCGCGCTCTTTTAATGACCGCCGGATGAACAGTCATCGGTAACGTCGGGCCGTCGTCGACCGATATTAGATTCGGGGGCCACCATCATGTATTGCTCGCACGTCCCGCGGGACGCAGTCGTCTGCCCGTGCAGCACACGCGGCTGCAATCCGCCTGCGGTCAGCCGCCGCGCGCCCCATAGCGCGGTTCAGTCCACATGACGCCCCTTGCCCGACTACGGGCGCTCGACCCCATCTTTCAGCTGCACTGGCTGCTCGGCATCACCGCCGGCGTGGTGCTGATGCTCATCGGGGTGACCGGCGGCCTCATGTCGTTCCAGGAAGACATCCTGGAATGGATCAACGCCGACCAGGTCGCGCACTACCAGAGCAATGAGCGCCTGAGCCCGCCGGCTCTGGTCGCACGTTACGAAGCCGAACATCCCGATCACGCGGTGAGCAGCCTGTTCTGGCGTCAGGATCGCCCCTACCCCGTCTTTCTGAGCTATCGCACGCCGGAGACGACCGGCCGCCGTGGCGAACGCGCCATGCTCGATCCGACCACCGCCGAGCCGATCGGCATGCTGCGCGGCCAATGGACGTTCGGGCTGATTCGCCAGCTGCATCAGCGCCTGGCCGCGGGTGCCACCGGCAAGCTCATCGTCGGCATCTCGACGATCGCACTGGTCGTGCTTTCGATCAGCGGTCTGTGGATTCGCTGGCAACGACGCCCGCGCCAGGGCTGGCGTTGGCTATGGCCGCGCGCGCTCGGCGGCAAGCTCGCCGGCGAATGGCATGCCGTGCTGGGCCTGTGGGCGCTGCTGGCTTATCTGCTGGCATCGCTGACCGGCCTGTGGTGGTCGTTCGACTGGTATCGAAACGCGGGCAAGGCGCTTTTCGAAAGCGACACGGCTGCCCAGGTCGAACTCGAGCAGCCCGCCGAGACCGTCGATATCGACCGGTTGTGGGCATCGGTCGGGCCGCGGCTCGTCGATGCAAAGTCGGTGTTCATGCGCCTGCCGGACGACCCCCGCGCGCCGGTGGAGATCCATTACGTGCCCGGCGACGCCTTCCATCGCTACGCCGACGACGAGCTGTTCGTGCATCCAACCAGCGGCGCGATCCTCGGCGCGGCCCGGTTTGCCGACGAACCCGCAGGCAACCAGCTGCTGGCCAGCCTCTATGCGCTGCATATGGGGGCCTTCTTCGGCACGCCGGGCGTGATCGTGATGATGCTCGCCAGCTTTTCGCTGCCGGTTTTCTTTATCACCGGCCTGTTGCTGTACCTGCGC
>NZ_CAXGSH010000072.1:0-21214 GCF_964012375.1 uncultured Salinisphaera sp. | reverse complement strand
ATTTTCAGGGGCTCGCTTACGTGGAACAACCACGCGACGCTCGCGATGCCTTGTCTTGCCGCGGCTTGGCCGCCGATGCGCCGCCTTATCTTATGACGACACGCCCTAGCGTGTCGTCATATCTCGTGACGACAGGCCCTAGAGAAAAGCCAGCTGCGTTTCATGCATAATCAAGCGCTGACTTGTCGAGCAGCGGACGATTATCCCGCCGCTCACGAGAGCGCCGCAGCGGCTAGATGCCGGGTACCGCGAATGCCCGCAGGGCTATCATATCGTGCTTGAAACGCCGCTTACTTGGAGTTTCGATACGCTAGGGCGCGGCGATATCGGCTAAAAAAGTGACATGACTTGATGTCTCGATCTCGAACCGTACGCGTGCTTCTCATCGACAACGATCCCGAGGATCGTGCGTGGCTGGCGGATCTTCTTCATTCCGGCCCCCGGCATCGCTATGCCGTGACCATGGCATGCAGCTACGAGGAGGGGTTGGCGGCGCTCGGCAGGGGCGGCTTCGATATCTGTCTGCTCGACTATCAGCTCGGTGGCCGTACCGGGCTCGATCTGTTGCGCAGCCCGGCGGCCGCCGCGCTGAATGCGCCCATCGTGGTGCTCACCGGTCACGACGATTACGAGATCGACGTCGCGGTCATGGAAGCCGGCGCCGCGGAGTTTCTGCCCAAGGGCGAGATCAACGCGACCCTGCTCGAGCGTACGATTCGCTATCTGCTCCAGCATTACGAAAACCAGCGCAAATTCAGCTATCTCGCGCGTCACGACGCGGTAACGGGTCTGTTCAATCGGGCCGTGCTGCTCGAACGCCTGCGCTATATGCTGGAACGACCGGCATCGGAGCGCCACCCCTTTGCCGTGATCTATTTCGATCTCGATGGCTTCAAATCGATCAACGACAGCCTCGGCCACGGTATCGGCGATCAGGCGCTCTATACGTCTGCAGGCCGTCTGAAAAGCGTCTGCGACAGTCATCCCCTGCTGGCGCGCATCGGCGGCGACGAATTTGTCGCCGTTATCGACAGTGACGACCGCAGCGAAGTCGAGACACTGGTCGCGGCCGTGCTGCGAACGTTTCGCGAGCCGATCGTCATCGATACGCATCGTATCTTCGTCACGATTTCCATCGGTGTCGCGATGTATCCTCACGATGGCAAGGATGCCGGCACCCTGATCAACAATGCCGATGCCGCCATGTATCTGGCCAAGCAGGGTGGGCGCGATACCGTGCACTGGTTCGATGGCGAAAACGATGCCCGTGCCCGGGCGCGCCCCGGTCTGGACAACGAGTTGCATGCCGCGATCGAGGCAAGCGAACTGCATCTGGTCTATCAACCGCAGTTCGATCTCGGTTCGGGCCGGATCGTGGGTCTGGAAGCGCTCGCACGCTGGAATCATCCGCGGCTGGGGCCGATTTCGCCCGACGAGTTCGTGCCCATGGCGGAATCCCGCGGCTGTATTCGCGCGTTTACCCGTTGGGCATTGACCACGGCCTGTCGTCAGTACCTGAATTGGCGCGATGCCGGGGTGCTGGACAACGACGTCGTGCTGGCGGTCAACGTGTCCTCGCAGCATGCCCGTGACGAGGATTTCCTGCCCATGGTGCGACAAGTCATCGAAACCATGGCCATGCCGGCCGAACTGCTCGAACTCGAATTTACCGAAAACGCGCTCATCCTCGGCCCGGACGATACCAATCCGCTGGTCGAACAACTCAAGCGATTGGGTGTTCAGGTCGTTATAGACGACTTCGGCAAAGGTTATTCCTCCTTGAGCTATCTCACCCGGCTGCCGGTGGATTCACTCAAGATCGACTTGAGCTTTTTGCATGGCGTATCCGACAACAGCCGCGATCGTGCCATGGCGCGGGCGATTATCGCCCTGGGCGCCAGCCTCGGCCTGCGCGTGGTCGCCGAGGGGGTGGAAACCAGCGCCCAGCGGCAGTTCCTCATGGACAACAAGTGCACGTTCGGGCAAGGCTTTTTCTACGCGCCCGGGCTGGCGGTCGCGGACTGTACGCGCCTGCTGCAGCACGCCATGCCGGCGAGCGCTCTCTATCACTAACGACCGTTTTTTCGGCAGGGATGGTGTCGCGTGACGCCGACAGGCAGCGGCGAAACCGATTCGAGTGATCCGTCTGTGGGCGCGGCAGCGCTTACGCTATTGCTCGAACAGATGCCGGATGCGGCGCTATGCCTGCTCGATAGCGCAGGCGTGATCGAACGGTGGCATAGCAGCGCCGAAATGCTGCTCGGCCATATGGCGGCCCAGGTGGAAGGCCAGCGTCTCGAAACCTTATTGCCCGAGGAGCGGCGTTTCGAGGCCGAGTTGCCGCGTGCGTTGTTTGAAGCCAGTGCTCGGGGGCGCGCTCGTTTCGAGGCGGCGTTAATCACCCGAATCGGCCAGCGCCGGCTTTGTACCCTCGATCTGTGCCCGCGTACCGATGGCGATGACGACGTCGTCGGCTTCATCGTGCTGCTGCGCGCAACCGGGCCGCGGGCAGCCACCGATGCGGTCAGCGCGAACGAGAACCTGCTGGCCGCGCATCGGCTCAATCTGACCCGTGCCACCGACGAGCCGGCCTGGATGGGTATCGATCTGGCCGGTCGTATCGCCGGCGTGGGCGAGGGCGCGGCGCGCTGGTTGGACTGTGATGCCGAAGATACCCTCGGTCGCGGTATTGCGCGCTGCGTCGAGCTGCGCGACGGCTCGACCTGGCCCGTGGTGCTGCATCGGGCCGTGCGCTCGACGGCGCCGATCAGTCTGGACGTCACGCCGGTCGGCACCGCGGCGCCGGTACGTACCGCACGCTTGCTGCCCTTGCGTGGCGCGGGCGGTCGATTGAACGGGTTCACCCTGCTTATCGAGGTATTCGATACCCAGCCGGCGCCGGATCCGGATACCATCTCACCGCGGGTACCGTTGGATCGTGCCAGCGACCGGGCCGGCGTACTCGCAGCGGCGCATGACCTGCGCGAACCCCTGCGCAAGATGCAGCACAGCGCACGCCAGCTACAAACCACCGAAGCGCCGCGCATGAGCGAGGACGGCCGCAAGCAGCTCGTGGCACTGCGCTCGGCGGCCGATCGCATGCAGAACATGATCGGCGGCATGCTGCGCCTGGCGCGTATCGACACGGCGCCGGTGGCAACCGAATACCTGGATTTGAATGCGTTGATCGACGATGTGCGCGCCGATCTGGCGCTGCTCATCGAGGAGCACGGCGCCGAGTTCGATATCGAAAGGCTGGGCACGATACGAGGCGAAGGCGCGCAGCTGCGGGCACTATTCCAGAACCTCATCGACAACAGCATTCGCTATCGCCGAGCGGATGTGGCGCCCGTAATCCGTATCCGCGTCGATGCCGACCGGGCCACTGACGATACGACGATCATCCACTACGAAGACAACGCCCGCGGCATCGAGTCCCAGGCGCTGGTCTTCCAGCCGTTTCGACGCGATGCCGACAGCGGCGATAATGGCACCGGTATCGGCCTGTCGTTGTGCCGTCGTATCTGTCGCCGGCACGGCGGCGATCTGCACATCGAGCATACCGATGCCACCGGCACCCGGTTTATCCTGCAGCTCAGGAGCCTGCCCGAAGCCGAGGGTGCTGACCCGGAGTGAGCCCTGGCCGAGTCGCGGCCACGCACCATTTGTTTCGAATTCCACCGAGCACGAGATGTCCACCGCACACGTTGTATCGCCCGCCGACGTTCGCCTGAGCCTGATCGCAGCCATGGATCAGGCCGGTGTGATCGGCGCCGACGGCGGCATGCCCTGGCATATTCCAGACGACCTGCGCTGGTTCAAGCAGCAAACGTTGAACAAGCCCATTCTGATGGGCCGGCGTACCTACGAATCCATCGGTCGCGCGTTGCCCAAGCGTCGCAACCTCGTGCTCACGCGGGATGCCGGTTTTCATGCCCGGGGCGTCGAGCGGGTGGGCGATGTCGAACAGGCCATCGATATCGCCGCCGCCGATGGTGAAGTCGAGCTGATGGTGATCGGCGGGGCCCAGGTCTACGGGCTCACCATCGCGCGGGCCAGCACCCTGCAACTTACGCGGATCGAGGCCCGCTATGACGGCGACACCTGGTTCCCGGCCATCGACTGGGACAGCTGGCAGCTTGTGTACGAACAGCGCGTAGAGGCCAGCGCCGGTACGCCGGCCCATCGCTTCATGACCTGGCAGCGTCGCGAGCAAGTCTAGCCGGCCCGTGCGCGTTCGCGCGCATGTGCTTCAACGATCCCGTGATCCCGTGGTGGTCTAGGGTCTGTCGTAAGCCGCATGGAAGCGCCCCGTTTGATGTACGGCCTTGCCCGCTGCTCGTGTAGCATTGGATAACCGCACGCGTCGGGTCTTGCACGGGCAGGATCGCAGGCGTGAGCGCGGTGTAACCGCCTATAGTGCCGGCCTTAAGGAGATAAGCATGGCAGAAGACCTCAAGTCGCGTTTCGAGCAGGCCCAGAAAGATGTGGAGACGCTGTCGTCGCGGCCCAAGAACGATGATCTGCTCGCGCTTTATGCGCATTACAAGCAGGCCACGGTCGGCGATGTCGAGGGCAAACGCCCGGGCATGACCGATTTCAAGGGCCGCGCCAAATACGACGCCTGGGCCAAACTCAAGGGCATGGATACCGATACCGCCATGCAGGCCTATATCGATAAGGTCAATTCACTGCTCGACGCCGACAGCTGAGGCCGGTTTCAGCTTCAGCCAATCGCCTACGGCGGCCCGCGTCTCGGCCAGCGACATATAGCGGCCGAGCCGGGCCTCCTGCCGACGGGTACAGGTGAAGGCACGGATATCGGCTTGGTCGCGGCTCGCCAGCGCGAGCTCGGTGACGTAGTTCCAGTCCTGGCGTTCGCCCAGCGCCAGCTGGACCGGCGCGCTGGCCGCAACGTGTATCTCGCGCGACGCGGTACGGTCAATGAACTGCTCGCTTGCAGTCACCTCGAAGACACCGGCCTTGATCGGCTGCGCTCGGGGCATCGGGCCGTGGACCTTGAGTTCGCAATAGCCGCGCCAGGTGTCGATGCCGCCAAAACGCAGCGCCTGACCCTCCTGAAAATAAACGCTCCAGCGTCGTGGCGGCACCTGCAGATCGCGGGTGAGTTCAAGCCGACTGCCGACCGCAAGCGCGTCGCCCGCCGTAGACGGGCGCAGGCTGCAGCCACCGAGCAGGGCGGCTGCGATCAGCACGGTTGTGACAACGTGGTATGTGGACATCAGCCGAGCTTGTACCCGAACGTATGGAAAAGGTAGCAAAACAGCTGACTGGGTGAGATGTTTTGCGCGCCAGCGAAAAACCAAACGCCGGCCGCTGTCGGACGTTCGTTGTGCAATGGCTTCTCGGCCTTTGGACGCTTCGCCTACGCGCACCATCAACCCGAACAATCCGTTCTTAGTGCGGTTTGAAAATGACGCATCGACGTCATGACGATTTGCGTAAACTCAGCGCAATGAGATATCGGATTGACTGGCTGGTGTTCGACCTGGGCGGCGTCGTGGTCGACGTTCAGCCTGCCGAGATCACCCTCGAAAAACTGTCGCGCCTTAGCGAAACCCCCATGCCGCAGCTCGCAGAGCCGCTCAGGGAGCGCTTCACCGAGCGGCCGTATTCGATCGCCGAGCGCTTCCAGACCGGCGAACTGGACGAGGCCGGTTTTCATGCCGCGCTCAACGACAGCCTGAACCGAGGCCTCGACGCGGGCACGCTCACTGGCGAACTGGAAACAATGCTGCAGGGCGAAAGCGCCGCGATGGTCGCCTTCATGCAGCAGCTGTCGCGCCACCATAGGCTTGCCTGCTACAGCAACACCAATGCCGTGCACTGGCGCTACATGCAGCAGCATTTTCGTTTTTTCGATGTGCTCGAACACGCCTTTGCCTCGCAGGAAATCGGCTATGCCAAGCCCGATCCGCGGGGCTTTGCCCATGTCGCGGCCGCGCTCGGCGCGCCGGCTGCGGCCTGCCTGCTCATCGACGACCGCCAGATCAACGTCGATGGCGCGCAGGCGGCCGGCTGGCAAGCGCTACGTTTCGAAGGTATTGATCATCTGCGTGAAGACCTCGCAACGCTCGGCGTGGACGCCAGCACATGAACATGCCTAAGGAACTGCGCGCCGCGACCGAACAGGCGCCGCGCGCCGGTCACGTGGACGCGCTGCGTGCGTTTCTGGGTGCCAACCGCCGACTGTTCGTATTAACGGGTGCGGGTATCAGCACGCATTCGGGTATTCCCGACTATCGCGATCGCGACGGCGGCTGGAAAGGGGCGACGCCTATTCAGCACGCGGCGTTCGTCGGTCAGATCTCCAAGCGGCGGCGCTACTGGGCACGCAGCATGGCCGGCTGGCCCGCGGTAGCGCGCGCGCAGCCGAATGCGGCCCATCATGCGATTTACCGCCTCGGGGCGGCCGGCCATATCGGCACGCTGCTGACCCAGAACGTCGATGGCCTGCATCGGGCGGCGGGCAATCGCGGGGTGATCGATCTGCATGGACGTCTCGACCGCGTGGTCTGCCTGGCCTGCGATACGCGCCTGTCGCGCAATCGCGTGCAGGAAATGCTGATCGAAGCCAATGCCGGCTGGCTGCACGACAGCGACGCCATTCGTCCGGACGGCGATATCGAACTGGGCGACGTCGACTACGATCGTTTTGTCGTGCCCGACTGCCCGGTCTGTGGCGGCATCCTCAAGCCGGACGTGGTGTTCTTCGGCGGCGCGGTGCCAAAAAAGACGGTCGCACGGGCCTGGGCCGGGCTCGCCCGTGCCGAAGCCGTACTGGTTGTGGGCTCGTCGTTGATGGTGTGGTCGGGCTTTCGCTTCGTGCGCGAGGCCGCGGTACGCGGCCTGCCGATCATGTCGATCAATCAAGGGCGTACGCGCGCGGATGATCTGATCACGCACAAGCTCGACGACGATTGTGCCGCGTTACTGGCGGCGGCTATCGATTGAAGACGCGTCGAGGATGCCCTGCGGTGGCGTTATCGCTGCGTCTCGGGCAGGGCATCCACCTGGCCGAAGGGCACGGCCCCCACGACGAGTCGTGTCACGATAATATAGCCGACCAATCTGAGCTGCTGGCGAATCATGAGTCTATCTCCGAATACGCGTGTCGTTTCACCCGGCCTCGTGAGAACGAGTCTGCGCTCGCTTGTTGACGCGAGCGTGACATGAGCGAGAATCAGGACAACACGCGTCTGCGGCTGGGCATCGACCTGGGCGGCACCAAGATCGCCGGCATCGTGCTCGATGGTGAGGATCAGGTGCGTGCCGAACGCCGGGTCGATACGCCGGAAAGCGGCTATAACGCCACGCTGGAAGCGATTATCGATCTGGTCGTGGCGCTGGAAGGTGAGGTGGGCACACGCGGGCTGCGGCTGGGCGTGGGCACGCCGGGCAGCGTGCTGCCGGCGACCGGGCGTCTGCGAAACGCCAACTCCCAGTGCCTGAACGGGCGTACGCTCGGCGCCGATCTCGAGCGCGCACTCGCACGCGAAGTGCGCCTGGCCAACGATGCCGACTGTCTCGCGCTTTCGGAAGCGCGCGACGGCGCGGCGGCCGGGCATCGCAACGTATTCGGCGTGATTCTGGGCACCGGCGTCGGGGGTGGTGTGGTCATCGATGGTGGACTGATCACCGGGCGTAACGGGCTCGCCGGCGAATGGGGGCATACCTGCCTGCCGTGGCCGACCGCGGCCGAAGTGCGGCAACCGCCGCGCTGCTGGTGCGGCCTGGACAGCTGCCTGGAGGCCTGGATCTCGGGGCCCGGAATGACCGCCGATCATGTTCGGCGTGGCGGTTACAACATACCGGCCCAGGCGATCGTCGAACGTGCCGAAGCCGGCGAGCGCTTGGCCGGGGCGACGCTCAAGTCCTGGCTGCAACGGGTGGCCCGGTCGATGGCGATGATCGTGAATATTCTCGACCCCGACGTGATCGTGGTCGGCGGCGGGCTATCGCAGATCCGCTGGCTGTATAGCGAAGTGCCGAAGATATGGGCACAGCATGCGTTCGCCGAGCATATCGATACGCCGCTGGTCGCGGCCGCCCACGGCGATGCATCGGGCGTGCGCGGGGCGGCCCGTCTCTGGCCGCTTGATTGAGAGGCGATTATCCGTTTTTCAATACTCGAATGACGACATAAGAAAACCTTAAGCTTTCCTGCCTAGTCTCGCTGGCACTCATCACTATCCGTGGAGTGCGCGATGACAGTCAGACCGAGAGCGGTGCAGGACCCGTGGCTGCGCTATTACCAGCCACAGACCTGCGGGCGCGACGTTATAGAGCGCTTCGCCGCCGGCCAATACGCGTTGCACTATTCGGCCCAGGTCGCCGAGTTCTACCCGCATCAGCTCGCTTTATTCGACGTTCAGGGGCTGCGCGGCTGTCTGGGCTTTCGCCCGGCCAGCGAAGGGCCGCTGTTTCTCGAACAATATCTGCAGACGCCGATCGAGCGCTCGATCGGCGCGCGCCTGGGCTCATCGCTGACCCGCTCGGATATCGTCGAGGTCGGTGGCCTGGCGGCCGACTGGCCGGGTGCCGGGCGGCGGCTCATCGTCATGGCAATCGCCTGGCTGCACGGTGCCGGCTATAACGTCGCCGCGTTCACGGCGACGCGCGGGCTGGCCAACAGCTTTGTTCGTCTGGGTTTGAGCCCGCTCGATCTGGGCAGTGCCGATCCGCACAGGCTGGCCCCGTCCGGTACCGATTGGGGTGAGTACTACGCCTACCGTCCACATGTCTATGCGGGTCTGATCGACGTAAGCGCCCAACAGACGCTGCCCCCGGCTCGCCAGGCCTGCGCATGCTGAGTGTGGAAGCCATGCTGGGAACCGGCTGTACGGTGATCGCCCCCGGTCGTTCGTTCGTGCGCGATGGATTACTGGCCGAGATCCAGGCCTGGCGCGCGCTTCTCGATGGCCAGGGCGCGCGCGTGGTCGGGCTGCTGGCCGACAACTCGCCGGAGTGGATTGCTGCTGACCTGGGTATACGCGCGGCCGGCGCCGTATGCGTGGCGCTACCGTCGTTCTTTGCCGATGCCCAGCTCGAACATGTCATCGCCAGCGCCGGTATCGACCATGTGCTCACTGATACGCCGCGCCGGCTTCTCGCTCTCGATAGCGGGCTGCAACCCGTGGCGGCGCACGGCGGCGTCGATCTGCTGGCACGGCACGTCGACGCGGACCCCGTGCTGCATCCCGATACCGTGCAGGTGACGTTCACGTCCGGCAGTACCGGTCGCCCGAAAGGTGTCTGTCTGGCTGCAGCAAGCGCCACGCGGCTGGCCGAAGCGCTTGCGGGTACGCTGGCGCCGCTGGGTATTCAGCGCCATCTGAGCGTACTGCCCTATGCGACCCTGCTGGAAAATGTTGCCGGGACCTATGCCGCGCTGGGTATCGGCGCGGCGGTCTGCGCGCCGCCGCTATCCGATGTCGGTTTCGCTTCCGACGGCGCCTTCAGCCCGCAGCGTTTTCTTGCCTGTCTGCATTACTGGGCGCCCGACAGCGTCATTCTGCTGCCCGAACTGCTCAAGGCATTGGTCGTCATGGGCGAAAGCGGCGCACCCATGCCGCAAAGCCTGCGCTTCATCGCCGTGGGTGGCGGCAAGGTCGGTGCAGCGCTGATCAAGCGCGCGCAGGCACTCGGGCTACCGGTTCATGAAGGGTACGGGCTGTCCGAATGCGGCTCGGTCGTGAGCCTGAACCGTCCGGGCGAAATACGTCCGGGCAGTGTTGGCCGGCCGCTGCCGCATGTGCGGGTGCGCATTGCCGACGACGGCGAAATCCATGTCGCGGACAACGCCATGCTCGGGTATCTCGGCGAACCGCGTGCGGGCGCCGAAATCGCGACCGGTGACCTCGGCGAATTCGACGAAGACGGCTTCGTGTACGTACGCGGGCGCAAGAAAAACCAGTTCACCACCAGTTTCGGGCGCAACGTCAATCCCGAATGGCCGGAGGCACTGCTCGCCCAAGCAAGCGCACTACGCCAGGTTGCGGTCTTCGGTGAGGCCATGCCGATGAATATCGCTGTCGTGGTGCCGGCAATGACAGGCGATATGCGCCACGACGCCATCGCCCGGGCCATCGACGCGGCCAACGCCGCGCTGCCCCGCTATGCATGCATCAGTGGCTGGCTTGTCGCCGACGCGGCCTTCTCTGCGGTCAACGGCATGGCCACGCCAAACGGGCGATTGCGGCGTGATGCGATCTGGCAGCACTACGAAGCGCGCATTCGTCACAAGGCGGAAGCGATCGCACTGTCCCAATTCAACTCGCTATCAACAGAGGTCTGACCCATGAATTTCTACGATCAACTACAAGCTGACACGCAGGTCGAACGTGACTATCTGCGCTCCGCGCCGATCATCGGCGCCGTTTTCGAAGGTCGTGTTTCGCGCGAAAGCTATATCGCGTTTCTGACCCAGGCCTACCACCACGTCAAGCACACCGTGCCGCTGCTCATGGCCTGTGGTTCACGCCTGCCGTCCCGCCTGGAATGGCTGCGCGAGGCGCTGGGCGAATATATTGAAGAGGAGATGGGCCACCAGGAATGGATTCTGGGTGACATCGAGCGCATGGGCGGCGATGCCGAGGCCGTGCGCCATGGCACGCCCGCACTGCCGACCGAG
Source organism: uncultured Salinisphaera sp. (assembly GCF_964012375.1). Taxonomy (NCBI): domain Bacteria; kingdom Pseudomonadati; phylum Pseudomonadota; class Gammaproteobacteria; order Salinisphaerales; family Salinisphaeraceae; genus Salinisphaera; species uncultured Salinisphaera sp. The sequence continues at coordinate 10,560 of NZ_CAXGSH010000072.1, read as the reverse complement.
CTGATGGTCAGCTATGCCTATCACGTGATCGACCGCGGCAACCCGGTCGGCTTCTTCGGCATGGTCAACGTGCTCGAGGGCACAAGCATCGAACTGGCGACGCCCGCCGCCGAGATCATTCGCAAGCAACTGGGCCTGCCCGAGAAGGCGCTGACGTATCTCAACACGCACGGCTCGCTCGATCAGGACCATATCAAGTTCTTCGAAAAGCTCATGAACCAGCTCGAAGACGATGACGACAAGGCGGCCGTGACCCATACCGCCCGTGTGATCTTCCGGCTCTATGGCGACATGTTCCGCACCCTGCCGGTGCCCGCCGATACGCAGGCGGCCTGATGAACATCGACAAGACACGCGTGCTGCTCACCGGCGCCACCGGTGGCATTGGCCAGGCGATCGCCGAACGGCTCGCTGCCGAGGGTGCGGCGCTTTTGCTGACCGGGCGCCGGGCCAGCGAACTGGAGCGTCTGGCCCGGGTGTTGCGCGAACGCGGCGCGACGATCGCCATCGTACCCGCAGACCTGACCGTCGCCGCCGATCGGGCCGAACTGTGCGCCGTGGCCGCGCAGTGGCAGGGCGGGGTCAATGTGGTCATTCACAACGCCGGGCTCAACGTCAGCGGTCTGTTCGATACGCTGGCCGATGCCGAGATCGACGATATCGTGGCGGCCAATATCAGCGCGCCCATGCAACTCACCCGTGCCTTGTTGCCGGACCTGCGCGCACAGCCGAACGCGCTGATGCTGTTCATGGGCTCGGGTTTCGGTGCCCTGGGGTATCCGGGGTTCGCCGCCTACAGCGCGACCAAGTTCGCCCTGCGCGGTTTTGCCGAAGCGCTGCGCCGCGAATATGCCGATACGACGGTCAAAGTGGCGTTGTTATCTCCCCGAGCAGTGGATACCGCACTCAACGACGACCGGGTACGTTCGCTGCAGACGGCCATGCGTATGAAGGTGGATCCGCCGACGCGCATCGCCGATGCCGTGGTCGCCATGATCCGGCGCCCGTGCGCTGAGCGCAGTATCGGCTGGCCCGAGCGTTTCTTCCTGCGCGTCAACCGGTTGGCGCCGAGCATGGTGGACGGATCGTTGCGCAAGCACCTGCCCACCATCCGTTCGCGATTGACGCCTGCTACTGCTGACCCGATTCGAGGTGATTCATGAATAGACCCCTGTTGTTATTGCTGGTGGGCCTGTGCTTTCCCTTCGCCGCGTTGGCCGCAGACACCACCGGGCTCGACAGCCGCTTGCTCGAGCTGCAGCGCGCCTGGGCGCATGTGAACTACGAAGTCCAGGGCGACGATGCCCAGGCCAACGCGTTCGAAGCGCTGGAAAAACGTGCCGCTGCATTGGTTGCCGACTATCCCGACCGTGCCGAACCACTGATCTGGGATGGCATCATTCTTTCCAGCCAGGCGGGCGCCCAGGGCGGGCTTGGCGCCCTGGGGCTGGTCAAGAAGGCGCGCAAGGATTACGAGCGAGCAATCGATATCGACTCGGGTGCCCTCGAGGGCTCAGCGCATACCAGCCTGGGTGTGCTTTACTACAAGGTGCCGGGCTGGCCGCTCGGTTTCGGCAGCAACGATAAGGCCGAAACGCAGCTGCAACAGGCCCTGTCGATCAACCCGGACGGTATCGACCCCAACTATTTCTATGCCCAGTACCTGGTCGACGAAAAAGAAGACTATCGCGGCGCGCTTCATTATCTCGACAAGGCCGCGGCTGCGACCGCTCGACCGCAGCGGCCGTTGGCTGACAAGGGGCGACGAGACGAGATTCGCGCGCTGCGTGAGCAAGCGGAGGCCCATATTGGCGACTGATCCGGTACCTGCTGTACTGGTCATCGAGGACGACGAGTCGCTACGTGCCGGTCTGGACAGCGGTATGCGCCAGGCCGGCTATCGTATCGTCTCCGTCGCGGATGCCGCAGGTGCGCTCGAAGCGCTGGCGGCACACGAGTTCGCCGTGATCGTGCTCGATCTTGGCCTGCCGGATATCGATGGTGTGACTCTGCTCAAGCGTATTCGCCGTGATGGCTATACGGTGCCCGTTGTCATTCTTAGCGCTCGTGACGCGCTCGAGGAGCGGGTACGCGGCCTCGATGCCGGTGCCGACGATTACGTGCTCAAGCCATTTGCGCTTCAGGAACTGCTGGCGCGGGCACGGGCCGCGATTCGTCGTGGCGTCGGCCAGGCCAGCCACCGCTTGAGCCATGGCACGATCGAACTCGATACCGCCGCCTGGGAAGCCCGTGTCGACGATGTGCCGATCGTACTGAGCCGGCGCCAGTTCGTACTGCTGGCCGAGCTGTTGCGAAACGCCGGCCGGGTGCTGACATCGGATCATTTAGAGGCGGCGGTCTACGGCTGGAATACCGATATCGAAAGCAACGCCATTCAGGTGCATATCCATGCGTTGCGTCGCAAGCTGCCCGAGGGCTTGATACGGACCGTACGCGGCGTGGGTTATATGGTGCCCGAAGCCTCGTGAGCTTGTTGCCCGGCTCGATTCGCGGGCGTTTGCTGCTCGGGTTGATCGTGGTGCTCGTGGGCATGAACATCGCCCTGTTGTCGTCCAGCTATACCGCAGCCCGTCACGAGATCAACGAAATCTTCGATGCCCAGCTGGCCGAGTCGGCGCGCGTGCTGGAAGGCCTGCTCGCGGCGGGTACGCCCGAGTCGGCGTCGGTATTGCGGGAGTCGCTCGAGCGCCACGGCTGGCAGGGCATGGGCGGCTACGATGAGGAAGACGAAGACGAAGATGAAGAGGGCGACGAGGTCAGGGCCGACGGGCACGAATACGAGCGAAAACTCGCGTTTCAGCTGCTCGATTCGGCGGGGCATATTCAGGCCAGAACGCTCAGCGCACCGACATCGCCGTTTACCCAAAATGCAATGGGCTACGACACGGTACGGCTGGATGGTTATTCGTGGCGTGTGTTCGTTCTGCCCCTGGCGCAATCCGATGACACGCTGCAGGTCGGCCAACGCCAGGATATCCGTGGCGAACTCGAAGGACGGATTGCCTGGAAGACGGTACAGAAGAGCCTGTACGGACTGCCGCTTCTGGCCTTGCTGGTATGGCTCGTGGTCGGCGTCGGGCTGCGCCCGCTGTCGCGCCTCACGGACGCGATCAGCGCGCGTGACGACAAGGCATTCGGGCCCGTCGCGATTCGCGGCGTCACGCGCGATCTGCGGCCGATCGTGACCGCGCTCGATTCGCTGTTTGCCCGGCTGCAGCAGGCCTGGTCGCGCGAACGGCGTTTTCTCGACGAAGCTGCCCATGAGCTTCGCACGCCATTGGCTGCGATCCAGCTACACGCCGAGTCGCTGTATTCGGAAACCGATCCCCAGGCAAGAAAGCAGACGCTCGACAGATTGCTGCAGGCGAGCAATCGAGGGTCTCATCTGGCTTCGCAGCTGCTGACACTCGCACGGATCGAGTCGAATGAAATCGCCGTTGCGCTCAAGCCCACGGCGCTGGCGCCGTTGCTGCGCGAAGAGGCGGCGCTGATGGCGCCACTGGCCGAACAGGCCGGCAAATCCCTGGCTCTGGAGGCCGGCCCGGGTCTGGTCGCGGTGCGTGCGGAGCCCGGTCTGCTCGCGCTTCTGGTTCGAAACCTCATCGATAACGCCATGCGCCATTCGCCGGAGGGCGGCCAGGTACATATTCAGGCGGTCATGGACAATGGGCGTCCGACCCTGTTGATAGACGACGAAGGCGCCGGCATTCCGGTTCACCTGAGAGAGCGGGCCATGGCACGTTTCGGCCGACTGAGCGCCCATCGTGAGGGCAGCGGTCTGGGGCTGGCGATATGCGCCCGTATTGCAGAACAGCACGGTACACAACTGGAGCTTCTGGACCGACAGCCGGCGCCCGGACTACGCGTGCGTATTCGCCTGGTCGCAGCATGATAGACGCCGAGCCCGCCTCCCGGGAGTGGGCCACTATGTTAGAGTCAATGGGTATTTTTCCTATTAGGAGTGGTTATGGCCGAGAAGAATCCCGAAAAGGGTTATGTCGCCCTGCTGGGTTGGTCCCTGGGTGCGGTCGAAGCGGCGGATCGTTTCGATCGGCGCTACGTGGTCGTCGCTCCGGATTGGGCAGAGGATTACTGCAAGCAGCACGATATTCCCTACATCCCGTGGAATTTCGAGCGCCTGAACGAGCGTTCGCTGGAAATCGCCGAAAAGCTCAAGGAAGAAGGCGTAGACGTGGCTATCCCGCTGTTCGAGGAAACAGTGGAATGGGCCGGCGCGATCAACTCGGTGCTCATGGACAACCCGCGTCTGCATGGTCAGGCGGTGCTGTTCCGTGACAAGGCGCTCATGAAGCGTCGTGCGCAGCTGGGCGGTATCCGCGTGGGTATCTTCGAGGAAGCGCATGAAAAAGACGACGTCTATCGTTTCTTCAAGCGCGTGAACCAGACCCTGCTCAAGCTCGACGGCGACCCGGAAGATCCGATCCATCTCAAGGCCTTCGACAAGGCCGGCTGTCTGGGTCATCGCATGATCAAGTCGGCCGAGGAAATCGACTCGATCCCCGACAGCGAATACCCGCTGCTCATGGAAAGCCATCTCGACGGCTGGGAATTCGCGGTCGAGGCCTGGATCTGGGACGGCAAGATCCAGTTCCTGAATATTTCGGAATACGTGACGCTGGGTTATTCGGTATTCGTACCGGCCACGCCGGAACTGGAAAGCTGGCGTACGGCGATCACCGAACAGATCGAGAAGCTCATCAAGACCTTCGATATCAAGTTCGGTCAGATCCATCCGGAATACTTCGTGACCTCCGACGGCACCATGTACTTCGGCGAAGTGGCCTATCGTCCGCCGGGCTTCAAGGCTTTCGAGCTGATCGAGCGGGCCTACGGCTTCAACGCCTACCAGGCCACCATCCTGGTCATGGATCCGAAGACCAAGCAGGAAGAAATCGACGCGTTCTTCCCGGAGCCGGTCAAGGATGCCAAGGGCTATGCGGGCTGCTTCGGCGTGTATCCGCGCAAGCGCGTGGTCAGCAAGCTCGAGATTCCGAAGGAAACCGAAGAGCATCCGTTCTTCGATTTCCACGAGCTCACGGCGCCGCTGCAGGATACGGTCACCAAGCGTACCGCCTTCGGTACCCACTGGGGTCTGGTGTTCTTCTTCGGCGACAATCCGCACCAGCTGCGTGATCTGCTCAAGCACCAGGAAGATCTGGACTTCTATGTCTAGTCGCGCCTAGGTCGTTGCGACGCGCGCGTCGCCAACGATAAAAAGGCCGCATCGGGTTTTCCGATGCGGCCTTTTTTTGCTTGAATCGAGGTTGCCGCAAGAGCGTCCGGTCGGGTGGGGGCCACCACAACCCGCGATTCCTGTGGCGGTGTTCAGTCGTCCCAGGCGCGATCCGAGGCCCAGCCTTCGGCGACCAGGGTGCGGATACGTGCGATTGCCTCGTCGGGTACGGCACTGGCATCGCCGATTTCCCGATTCTTGTAATGGTAGACGTAGAGCCGCGAGGCGAACTGCTCGAAGGGCAGGGATGATTCGCCTTCGAGCTCGCCGTGGCTATGGGTCGAGGTCACGATATCCTGGCCCCAGTTCTGACCCTTGTCGCGGTTCGGGTTGAAGAAATACACGCGCCATTCACCGGCCGGGTCGTAGGCGACCCGCTGGATCGACAGCGCATGCCAGCCGACCAGCTCGGCGTTGAAATTGGTGGTGGCGATGCCGCAGGGCTGGGCATAGACCAGATCCCGACCGCCGTTGTAGAGCGGATGGTAGGAGGCATAGAAATCGCGAATGAACGCATCGAAACCGCGGACGTTGCCATTTGCGGTATCGAGCAGTTCCCCGAAGCCGCGATGCACCCACCAGCCGTGCAGCTCGGGGTTCACCCAGCGGTGGCCGTCGCCGGCGCGGCCGATGGTGAGCCGGCTCATTTCCATATAGATACGGTCGAGATGCGGTGTCAGCAGCAGGGATACCGGGTCGAGCTCGGTATGCAGGCTGGTCGCTAGGCCGAACGACAGCTCGCTGGAACGAATGGTCTTGCCCTCGAACTGCATGAGCAGTTCGTTCTCCCGTGCGCCAAAGGCAATCAGCTCCAACAGATAACCCACGTCGTTCTGTGCCCAAAGGCTGATGGCCCGGGCTGCCTGGCAGGTCGGGTTATGCCCCTGATCGACGCCGCGTGGCTGGCCCAGCACAGACAAGGTACCGGCCAGTAGCAGCACGTTGGCATCGGGCGGATCCTGCCATTCGCTGGCCGCGCGCAGGTTTTCGGCCACGCTCGGATGGATGGCCAGCACCATGAGTCGACGCAGGCCCGGCAGCACCGGGCGAATAAAGGTCATGCCCTGTTCGAGCAGCTTCGACAGTCCATAGATCGAGCGCGCGGTCTCGCGCCAGATCGCGAATCGGATGATGTCGGATATGAGCGTCTGATGGGCGCCGAGGCTGACCTTGCCGACCGCGTTCAGCGCCAGCGCCGGGCCGACCAGTTCGGGTGCGTTATCGACCAGATGACGCAGCAGATCCGCGTGCTGGGCCGATACCAGGCCGGTGCGCGCCATGGCCTGGCCAAAGTTGTGGGCTTCTTCGGCCAGTGCATTGATATCCAGTTCCGCGAGCGCTGCGGCATAGTCTTCTCGGCTGCCGATCCGCGACAGCGGTGTCGGCCCGTTGAGCGCGTGCATCCATTCGCGTGCCCGTGCGACCGAGGGGTCGTCGTTCGCAAGCTCGGTGGTCGCGCGATCGGCAGCACGCAGCAGGGCTTCGACGCGCTGAACCATGATCGGGCGCTGTAAAAGCACCCGTTCAGCCTCGTGGACGAGAGCATCCAGGATCGCTGCCGCACCCAGCCGGTCGAGGATGAATTCGAACAGGTTCTGCACCCGTTCGGCCGCTGCCGGATCGGCTTCGCGCGTTTCTTCGGTCGCCACCGGGAACAGCAGGTCGAGGTTGCTCGCCATGATCTGCTGAAGAAAGCGACGTGCCTCATCGCCGGTCATGCCGGGCGATTCGATCGCATGCTCGGCGATGGCCAGCATGCGCAGCTCGCTCAGGCATTCCAGCGTGGCGTTCACGCCGCCGGCCCGTAACGTGGTGCTCACCAGCGCCGGCTGCAGGGCTTCGGGCTGTTCCCAATCGCCGTTGGCAAACACCCCCGCCGCATCGAAGCGCGGCGCGAAACCATAGAGATGTGCCACACCTTCGGGCGTGCGCAGCAGCTTCTGGGCGCGTGCCAGCAACTGCTGCTGCTGCATCGCCTTGCCAAAAGAACGGGCCGCTTCAAGGCGTTCCAGAACCTGTTCGAAATCCGTGGCTAGGCGGGCCGGATCGCTCAGGCCGCCCACTGTGACTTGGGCCATCGTTTGCCCTCCAGTGAACTCGATGGCGCGTTGACCATCATTTCGGGGCATCCGCTCGAACCGTTCTCGTGCACGTCTGGCGAGTCGGAACGCGCCTCGGCGACGGTCGAACGTGGTCAACCGATGGTATGCCCGCTTAAAAATCGAAGAGTGGACGTTAACACAGCGCAGCATGCGCACAGCGCGTGCCCAGCGCTGGTATAGCGATGTATCGGCGAAATCGCGGGCGGCTGAATACGCGGTTGGGCGTCGGTGCTGCGTGCGGGTACGGGGCCGGTGGTGGGCTGTTGGCGACCGCGTATCGGCGTTTTGACGTTGCGGGCAGCCGGCCGTAACGGCCGGCTGCCGCGCGGATCAGGCTTAGAACGCCATGCCGATGCTGACCGTGCCGGTCAGGAAATCGTCTTCCGGGTTGCCCGGAATCACGTCTTCGTCGGTGTGGTAATAGGTCGTGTTGACCGCGAGCGACCAGTCGCCGTAGCCGGCCGGGATGAAGCCCAGGCCCAGGCTCGCCGTGGCGCCGATCGAGGCATAGCCGAAACCGCTGTCGCCACCCTGGAAGTCGTCGGTCATGAAGCCGACGCTCACCGGAATGGACAGGCTGACCGGGGTGGTGGGACTGTCTACAACATCGAACGCCGGTTCGATGGCGCCAACGAAGACAGCACCATCGTCCTGGCCTTCCTGCCCGTTCACACGGATATGGGTCAGAAAGCTCGGGTTGAGCGCGAAGTCGCCGCCCCACAAGGCGCTGTCGTCATAACCGACGCTCAGATCCAGCACACGCTCGGTGTCGCCGCCGTAGTACCACTGCTGGTAGATCGCGCCCAGGGTTACAGCACCTGTGGTATAGGTCAGACCGCCGTAGACGTCGATTTCCTGAATGTTGCCGCCGATGGTGTCTTCGTCGGCGTTGTTGTTGATATCGCTCCATGCGCCGAAGGTCAGCGCAAACCCGTTCGGCAGATCGGCGCCGAGGTCGATATAGGCGAATTTGGTGGACTGCGACCCGTAAAAGTCATGCCCGCCGCCCCAGACGTCACCGCCGTAGGAAACGAAGTGCGAGGCAAAGTCCAGGCCGACCGAGCCATAGATCTTGTCTGCCGTACCAGAGGGCTCGCTCGACTCGTACTGGACTTGCGAGGGTGAATCGCTGTTGGGCGCACTGCGGGTCGATTCGTCGGCCATTTGTGCGAATGCGAGCGGGCTTGCTCCGCAGATTAACGATGCCACAAGGCAGGGCATCGTGGTCATGACTTTATTTTTCATATCTCTCCCTACAGGGTTTATGGATCAAGTATCCGAAAACGGGTTTCCCCGTGGATTAAAAAGCACGAGATGCGCCATATATTTTTAATATAGCGATGCGCGAAAGCGCTGATATAAGTCAAATGACGCATCGAAACCTTGCCGAGCGGTGAGACACGACATAAATAGCCGTCAGGAAATCGCGAGAGCGCAATTGAAGGCCGGAGGAGCAGGGCGGCCGGGCGCCCGATGCTTCGTGCCGTGGCGCAGGTTCCGTGGCCGGCGCACGACGGTGGCTGAACTCAGTCGTTCGAGAAATGCAGTCGCCCTTGTGCGTCCACATGGGCATGCATGACCTGGACGTCGTCAGGGTCGCGTTTACGCAGGTCTGCGTCGGCGATTGCTTCGGCCAATGGCAGTTCGACATTGCGGCGGAACGCACGGCCCATGGCGCGGGCGCCGTAGCGGCGATCGAAGCCTTCCGTGTGCAACAGCGCGCGCGCCGAGTGATCCAATTCGGCTCGACGACCGATTCGAGCCAACCGGCTGTTCAACTTCTGCAGTTCGATATCGATGAGGCCATCCAGCATGTCCTGTTCGATCCAGTTGAACAGGCTGACGGTATCGATACGATTGACGAACTCAGGGTCGAAGCGTGCGTGCAGGGCGTTGTCGACGATCTCGTGCAGACCGCGACGCTGGCGCTGTTCGGAGGTCGGCCATAATCGCTGCCAGCCTCTGTTCAGACGTGCCAGGTAGCGCTCGATCTCGCGCGCGCCGAGATTGCTGGTCATGAAGATCATGGCATTGCGAAAGTCGATGGTCTTGGCGCCGGAGGTCAAGGTGAGCTGGCCGTTGTCGAAGACGTTGAGCAGGGCGCGCGAGACTTCGGCACCGGCTTTTTCGATCTCGTCGAACAATACGATGCCCGGTGCGCCGAAGCTGCCGGCAATGCGGTCGGGATCGAGCAGGGTGGTGCCTTCCTTGCTGCCGACATAGCCCGGCGGCGCGCCGGTGAGCGCGGCCGCATAATGTTCCTGGGCGAGGGTGTTCATGTCGATACGACACAGGGCATCGCGCCGCCCGTGAATCGCCTCGGCAAGCACACGCACGAGTTCGGTCTTGCCCACGCCGGTTGGGCCGAGCAACAGGCCGACATGCAGTGGTCGCTGGGGATCGCCGATATCGGCCTTGATGATCTTGAGGGCGCCTTCGACTGTATCCAGCGCCTGCGGCTGGCCGACGATGCGCTCGCGTAGCAGGCCCATGACGACGGCGGGCTCGAAATGAAAACGCGATGTGCGGTTGGGCGATGCGGTCTGTGCATCGCTTGCGGTGGGCGCCGGGGCTTGGTTGCGCTCGGCGAGCATGTCATTGATGAACGGCATGACGCCTCTCGTGTTTCGGCCAACGTACCGAGGTGTTCACCCCGGCACGTCGCCGTTGCCGGTGGCTCAGGCGCCAGCTTCTTTTTCGGCCTGCGGGTGTGAGAGTTTGCCGACCGGGCAGTCTGCCGTGGTTGCCGTGCTGCGTGTCATCGCCTCGACGTCTTCCTGGGCTTTTTTCGCATCCATCACCCAGGTGCGATAGAACTCGAACGGGCAGTCCGCGACGCCCTTGTCGCCTTCGCCGGAGTCATTGGTGCCGCTGTAGCCGCGATGCAGCAGCTTGAACAGATGATTCTGCGATTGGTCGTTGGCGCGGGCATCGCGAATCGCCGATACCGAAAGCTGGGCATACTGAATGCCGTTTTCCTCGGTGCCGCATTCGCCGAGGGTGCGGCCGTCGAAACCGATCACCGAGGAATGGCCGAAATAGGAATAGACACCGTCGAAGCCGGCGGCGTTGGCCACGGCCACATAGCAATTGTTGGCCCAGGCCATGCACTTGGACATCATCACCTGTTGTTCCTTGGCCGGGTACATATAGCCCTGGCAGCGCACGATCAGCTCGGCGCCT